>NZ_JBNFMU010000237.1:0-151233 GCF_049942315.1 Pseudomonas wayambapalatensis | reverse complement strand
CCCGCGAAGAGGCCAGCACCCACACCGCAGATGCCTGATCATCTGCAACAAAAATGCACCCCACCCCTGCAGATTTACCAATTGTGTCAGGCAAATACGCATGGCAGGATCCGTTGATCCTCCAGCGTATTTCCAGACTTAACGTGGAAAATCAATAACAAAGCAGGGAGACCGCGATGACCGCGCACGCTCAACCAACGGCCACGGATCATGTTCTGGCCGACACCCGCAACCACATCGGCCACCTGACCCTCAACCGTCCCGCCGGCCTCAACGCCTTGACCCTCGACATGGTGCGCAGCCTGCAGCGCCACCTCGACGCCTGGGCGCAAGACCCGCAAGTCAAGGCCGTGGTCCTGCGCGGCGAAGGTCCCAAGGGCTTCTGCGCAGGGGGCGACATCCGTTCTCTGCACGACAGCTTCAAGGCTGGCAGCGACCTGCATGAGCGCTTTTTCGTCGAGGAATACGCCCTCGACCTGTGCATTCATCATTACCGCAAACCGATCCTCGTGCTGATGGACGGCTTCACCCTCGGCGGCGGCATGGGCCTGGCCCAGGGCGCAGACCTGCGCATCGTCACCGAACGCAGCCGCCTGGGGATGCCCGAGGTCGGTATCGGCTACTTCCCCGATGTGGGTGGTAGCTACTTCCTGTCGCGCATCCCCGGCGAGCTAGGCATCTACCTGGGTGTCAGCGGCGCGCAGATCCAGGCCGCCGATGCCCTGTACTGTGGACTGGCGGACTGGTACGTGGACAGCGCAAAACTGACCGCGCTGGACGAAGGCCTGGATCATCTGCACTTCGGCGACCAGCCACTCAAGGATCTGCAAGGTCTGCTCGCCAAACTTGGCTCCCAGACGCTGGACGACGCGCCGCTGGCCAAGCTGCGCCCGGCCATCGATCACTTCTTCGCCCTGCCCGACATGACCAGCATCATCGAGCAACTGCGCGCCGTGAGCATCGGCGACAGCCGCCCCTGGGCACTGGCCACCGCCGATCAGCTGGAAACCCGCTCGCCGCTGGCGATGGCGGTTACCCTGGAAATGTTGCGCCGCGGCCGCCACTTGAGCCTGGAAGACTGCTTCGCCATGGAACTGCACCTGGACCGCCAGTGGTTCGCCCATGGCGACATCATCGAGGGCGTGCGTGCGCTGATCGTCGACAAGGACAAGCAACCTCGCTGGAACCCGCCCACCCTCGCCGCGCTGTCGCGCAAGCGGGTCGATCAATTCTTCGAAGGCCTGTGAGCCCGGGAGTACACAGCATGCAAGACCTGGAACTGAGCGAAGAACAGATCATGATCCGCGACATGGCCCGGGACTTTGCCCGTGGCGAGATCGCGCCGCATGCCCAGGCCTGGGAGAGGGCTGGCTGGATCGACGATGACGTCGTCCGCGCCATGGGTGAGCTGGGCCTGCTGGGCATGGTCGTGCCCGACACCTTCGGTGGCAGCTACACCGACTACGTCGCCTATGCCCTGGCGGTAGAAGAGATCTCGGCTGGCGACGGCGCGACCGGTGCGATGATGAGCATCCACAACTCGGTCGGCTGCGGCCCGCTGCTGGCCTATGGCAGCGCTGAGCAACAGCAGCAATGGCTGCCGCGCCTGGCCAGTGGCGAAGTGATTGGCTGCTTCTGCCTGACCGAGCCCCAGGCTGGCTCCGAAGCCCACAACCTGCGTACCCGCGCCGAGCTGGTCGATGGCCACTGGGTGATCAATGGCGCCAAGCAGTTCGTCAGCAACGCCCGCCGCGCAGGGCTGGCCATCGTCTTTGCCGTCACCGACCCAGAGCTGGGCAAGAAGGGCCTGTCGGCGTTTCTGGTAGAGACCGACAACCCAGGGTTCAAGGTCGATCGCAGCGAACACAAGATGGGCATCCGCGCCTCGGACACCTGTGCGGTCACCCTCGACGACTGCCGCATCCCCGCCGCCAATCTGCTGGGCGAGCGCGGCAGGGGCCTGGCCATCGCCCTGTCCAACCTCGAAGGCGGGCGCATCGGCATCGCCGCCCAGGCACTGGGCATCGCCCGCGCAGCCTTCGAAGCAGCGCTGACCTATTCGCGCGAGCGCATCCAGTTCGGCAAACCGATCAACGAGCACCAGAGCATCGCCAACCTGCTGGCCGACATGCAGGTGCAGGTCAATGCCGCACGCCTGCTGATCCTCCACGCCGCACGCCTGCGCACGGCCGGCAAGCCGTGCCTGTCGGAAGCCTCGCAGGCCAAGCTGTTCGCTTCGGAAATGGCCGAGCGGGTGTGCTCCATGGCCATCCAGGTGCATGGCGGCTATGGCTATCTTGAGGACTATCCGGTGGAGAAGTACTACCGCGATGCGCGCATTACCCAGATCTACGAGGGCTCAAGCGAGATTCAGCGGATGCTGATTGCGCGCGAGCTCAAGCATTATCCGCTGTGATCGCGCGGTCCCGGGGTCGCGTTGCTGCCCCGGATTATCATTGCGATAGCATTTATCCATTGAACACAGCGTTACAGGTGCAGTAAGCTCGATCCCATTCACTGGAGAGCAACATGTCGAAACACACCTGCAATCACGCCAACACCACCGGTCGCACCGCGCGCCCTGTGCTGGCCGTTGCCGGTCGTAACGTCGCCTGCTCCTATTTTGGGTATTGGTTTAGCCACTAGGCGCCGATACCCACACGGCGCCCACCTTCGAGGGGCCGCCGAACATGAGAATACTCAAACCCCCGGTCGGCTCCCCGACCGGGGGTTTTGCGTTTCCAGGCCCTGAAAAACATCCATTCGTTCCGAGGACAGATTCATGAACTACACCAGCTACCCCTACGCAGACACCTACGCCTGGCGATTTAGCCAATCCCGTTCGGGCCAGCCTGCCGCCTCCGTACGGTCCATCACTGGTGGCGACGCTGCACACAGCAATCATCCGAATACCTGTCGAACACCTCGATAGGGCCGACAGCGCGGGAAGCACCCGCCGTCCGCCCAGGGAAACAACGCCATGCAAGCTTCGAATCTCGCTCTGCCCCTGACCCAACCTGCCGCTGCCAACACCTCCGTCAGCCAGCGCCTGCCCAGCCCTCACCTGCTCAAGCAGCAGATGCCGCTTTCCAGTGAACTCGCCCAGCAAGTCCACGCCCATCGCCAGGCCGTGCGCGCCATTCTCGAAGGCCGCGACCCACGCCTGCTGGTGATCGTCGGCCCATGCTCGATCCACGACCCACGCTCGGCCCTTGAATACGCCGACCGCCTGGCGGCCCTGAGCCGTGAAGTCGATGACAAGCTGCTGCTGGTGATGCGTGCCTACGTGGAAAAGCCGCGCACCACCGTAGGCTGGAAAGGCCTGGCGTACGACCCGCACCTGGACGGCAGCGACGACATGCACGCCGGTATCGCCCTGTCCCGGGGCTTGATGCTGGGCATGCTCGAGCGCGGCCTGCCGATCGCCACCGAACTGCTCCAGCCGATGGCTGCGGGTTACTTCGATGACCTGCTGAGCTGGGCGGCCATCGGTGCACGCACCACCGAATCGCAGATTCACCGCGAGATGGTCAGCGGCCTGGAGCTGCCCGTCGGCTTCAAGAACGGCACCGACGGCGGCGTCGCCATCGCCACCGATGCCATGCGCAGCGCCGCAGCACCGCACCGCCACTTCGGCATGGATGCGCAAGGCTACCCGGCGATCATCGAGACCTTCGGCAACCCGGATACCCACCTGGTGCTGCGCGGCGGCCACAAGGGCCCGAACTACGATGCCGACAGCATCGCCCTGGCCCGCCAGGGGCTGGCCAAGGCCGGGCTTGCGGCGCGGATCATGGTCGATTGCAGCCACGCCAACAGCGGCAAGGACCCGGCGCGCCAACCCGCGGTATTCGAGGATGTGCTGAGCCAACGCCTGGCCGGTGACACCTCGATCGTCGGCGTGATGCTCGAGGGGCACCTGTTCGACGGCTGCCAGGCGCTGGGCAAGGGCACGTTGAAATACGGCGTGTCGATCACCGATGGCTGCCTGGGCTGGGATTCGACCGACACCTTGCTGCGCCAGGCGGCAGATAAGTTGTAGGAGGCTCATGGCAAGCCTTGCGAGACATTTCGCAGCCAATTGCGCTAGGCTTGCCGTTTCACATCAAGGAGCAGTTCCCATGGCACGTGCCACCGCCCGCCACATCCTCGTCAGCAGCGAAGAGAAGTGCAACGAACTCAAGGCTCAGATTGAAGCCGGTGCCGACTTCGGCGAAATCGCCAAGGCCAACTCCACCTGCCCGTCCAGCCGCCAGGGCGGTGACCTGGGTTCCTTCGGCCCAGGCCAGATGGTCAAGGAATTCGACACCGTGGTGTTCAGCGCGCCAGTCAACACTGTGCAAGGCCCGGTCAAGACCCAGTTCGGCTACCACCTGCTGGAAGTGACCAGCCGCCAGGACTGATTCGGTCTTGTTCGCCCGCCCCTGCAGTGCCCTTGTAGGAGCGGGCTTGTCCCGCGACAGGGCCCGTTCAGTATCCCCCTATGTCTCGCCGCGCCTCATCGCGGGGCAAGCTCGCTCTTGCAGGGGGCTGGGCCGTCTGTTGGTGGGATGCTTGCTGTCATGCCTGGCATTGACCCTCCAGGCCGCCCCCTCCCACGCCCTCACCGTCTACGGCGAAGCCCCGCGCTACCCCGCGAACTTCACGCACTTCGACTACGTCAACCCGCACGCCCCCAAGGGCGGAAGCTTGCGGCGCTCGGCCATCGAGATCGGCCAGTTCGACCATATCCTGCCGTATATCGACAAGGGCACCGGTGTCAGCGAGGTCGATGGCTGGTTGTATGCCCCGCTGGCGGTACGCTCGTTCGATGAGCCGTACACGGTCTATGGCTTGATCGCCCACCGGATGGAGCGTGGTCCGGACGACGCCTGGCTGCGTTTCGAGATCGACCCGCGTGCCACCTTCGCCGACGGCAAGCCGGTGCGCGCCGAAGATGTGCGCTTCACTTTCGAGCTGCTGATGAGCAAGGGCAGCCTCAAATACCGCACGCAGTTCGCCGAGGTTGCCGGGGTCACCGTGGAAGGCCCGCGCAGCGTGCGCTTCGATTTCAAGCAACCCCACGGACGCACCCTCGCGCTGGACCTGGCAAGCCTGCCGGTACTGCCGGAGCACGACTGGCAGACACGCGACTTCGCCAACGGCGCCGGGTTCGAAAAACCGGTAGGCAGTGGCCCCTACCGCATCAGCCGGATCGACAACGGCCGCAGCATCACCTTCGAGCGCGACCCCGACTGGTGGGCCAAGGACCTGCCGGTCAACCGCGGGCGCTTCAACTTCCAGCGCTTGCGCGTCGAGTACTTCGGCGACACCGAGGTTGCCCGCCAGGTACTCAAGGGCGGCGGATACGATTACAACCGCGAGTTCTCCGCCACCGCCTACACCCTGGGCTACAACGGCGCCCAGCTCGACGACGGCCGCCTGCAGCGCGCCCACCTGGGCCCTGCCAAGCCACAGAACGCCCAGGGCTTCGTGTTCAACCTCGACAAGCCGGTGTTCCGCGACCGCCGTGTGCGCCAGGCGCTGGCGATGCTCTGGGACTTCGAGTGGAGCAACCGGCAGATGATGCGCAACCTGTACATCCGCCAGCAAAGCCTGTACTCCAACACCCCGCTCGCGGCGCGCGAGCTGCCCGACGCCGAGGAACTGAAACTGCTCGAGCCGCTACGCGGCCAGATCCCCGACGAAGTCTTCACCCAGGTGTTCACGGCACCAGTGACCGATGGTTCGGGCATCATCCGCAAGCAGCAGTTGCAGGCGTTGGAGTTGCTCCAGGCCTCCGGTTGGCGCCCTGAGGGTGATCGCCTGGTAAACGCCGAAGGCACGCCGCTGAGCTTCACTTTCCTCAACGGGCAATCGGGCCTGGAGCGCTTGCTCTTGCCCTGGAAACGCAACCTGGCGCAAATCGGCATCGAGCTGAACATCCGCAATGTCGACTCGGCCCAATACATCAACCGGCTGATGGCGCGCGACTACGACATGGTCGTCACCGGTTACCCGGTCACGCTGTCACCCGGCTCGGAGCAGTACAACTACTTCGGCTCAGCCGCCGCCAACGACCCTGGCTCGAACAACCTCATGGTGCTCAAGGACCCGGCGGTGGACCACCTGCTCGACGGCCTGGTACGCGCCTCGACCCAGGCCGACATGCTGCGCCACGCCCACGCCCTGGACCGCGTGCTGCAGTGGAACTACTACTGGATTCCAAACTATTACCCGCCCGGCAGCTCGACCGTCTGGTGGAACCGCTTCGGCCTGCCCAAGGTGCAGGCCGCCTACGACGAAGGCCTGGATACCTGGTGGGAACTCAGCCCAACGGCGCTGACCAATCAGCAGATGGCTGAACGCTCCAAGGTTGCACCATGACCGCCTATATCCTGCGGCGCCTGCTGCTGATCATTCCGACCCTGCTGGCGATCCTGCTGGTGAACTTCGCCATCGTCCAGGCGGCTCCCGGCGGCCCTGTGGAGCAGGCGGTGGCGCGCCTGCAAGGCATCGGCGGCGGCGCCCCAGGCGCCCGGGTCGAAGTGATGCAGGGCGAGTCCCGCGCCAGTCGTGGGCTTGACCCCAAGCTGATCGAGGAGATCAAGCGCCAGTACGGCTTCGACAAGAGCGCCCCGGAGCGCCTTTGGCTGATGCTCGGCCAGTATGCCCGGCTCGATTTTGGCCAGAGCTTCTTCCGTGGCGACAAGGTTACCGACCTGATTCTCGACAAGTTGCCCGTTACCCTGTCGCTGGGCTTCTGGGCGACGCTGATCACCTACCTGGTCTCGATCCCGTTGGGTATCCGCAAGGCCGTGCGCCACGGCAGCCGTTTCGATGTCTGGAGCAGCGCGCTGATCGTGGTCGGCTACGCGCTGCCCTCGTTCCTCTTCGCCCTGCTGCTGATCGTGCTGTTCGCCGGCGGCACGTCCTTGAACTGGTTCCCGGTGCGCGGGCTGGTCTCGGAAGACTTCGACCAGCTGAGCCTGCTGGGCAAGGTCGCCGATTATTTCTGGCACCTGGTGCTACCGGTCGGTGCCTTGGTGATCGGCGGCTTTGCCACCCTCACCCTGCTGACCAAGAACGCCTTCCTCGATGAAATCTCGCGCCAGTATGTGGTCACCGCCCGGGCCAAGGGCTTGAGCCAACGCCGGGTGCTGTATGGCCATGTGTTGCGCAATGCCATGCTGCTGGTGGTGGCCGGGGTGCCGCAGGCGTTGATCACGGTATTCTTCGCCGGTTCATTGCTGATCGAGGTGATCTTCTCGCTCGACGGCCTGGGGCGCATGAGCTATGAAGCGGCCGTCTCGCGGGATTACCCGGTCGTGTTCGGCACCCTGTTCATCTTCACCCTGGCAGGCTTGCTGATCCGCCTGATCGGCGACCTGTCGTACACCTTGCTCGACCCACGCATCGACTTCGACACGAGGGCGCACTGATGCTCTCACCCATCGCCCGGCGCCGCCTGCAGCGTTTTCGCCATAACCGCTTGGGCTGGGTGTCGCTATGGCTGTTCGCTGCCATCCTGCTGCTGAGCCTGGGCGCAGAGCTGGTGGCCAACGACAAGCCGTTGCTGCTGTCGTACAAGGGCGAGCTGTACACCCCGGCGCTCAAGCGCTACACCGAGCAGCAGTTCGGCGGTGAACTGCCGTTCCAGCCCGACTACCGCAGCGCCTATGTGCGCCAGTTGATCGAAGGCCAGGGCGGCTGGATGCTGTTCGCCCCCATCCCCTTCAGTGCCGACACGCCCAACTACGACCTGCAGGTGCCCACCCCAAGCCCGCCCAGTGCCAGCAATTGGCTGGGCACCGACGACCAGGGCCGCGACGTGCTCGCGCGGGTGCTGTATGGCACACGCATTTCCTTGCTGTTCGCCTTCGCCCTGACCCTGGTCAGTGTGCTGATCGGTGTTGCCGCCGGCGCACTGCAGGGCTACCACGGTGGCTGGGTCGATCTGCTCGGCCAGCGCCTGCTGGAGGTATGGTCGGGGTTGCCGGTGCTGTATCTGCTGATCATCCTGTCCGGCTTCGTCGAGCCGAATTTCTGGTGGTTGCTGGGGATCATGGCGCTGTTCTCCTGGCTCACCCTGGTCGACGTGGTGCGCGCCGAATTCCTGCGCGGGCGCAACCTTGAGTACGTCAAGGCCGCCCGTGCACTGGGCCTGCCGGACACCCAGGTGATGCTGCGGCATATCCTGCCCAATGCCATGAACGCCACACTGACCTACATTCCGTTCATGCTGACCGGTGCCATCACCACCCTGACAGCGCTGGACTTCCTCGGCTTCGGCATGCCGGCCGGCACCGCGTCGTTGGGTGAGCTGGTCACCCAGGGCAAGCAGCACCTGCAAGCCCCCTGGCTGGGGTTCACCGCATTCTTCGCGCTGGCGGTGATCCTGTCGCTGCTGGTATTCATCGGCGATGCGCTGCGGGAGGCATTCGACCCGCGGCGCTGATTCGGCCCTCGACTGAAAGACACACTGATCGTTTCAACGCTATCGGCATCGTGTAAGGAGCGGCACATGACTCTAGACGGCAAGACGGCACTCATCACCGGTTCCACCAGCGGCATCGGTCTGGGCATCGCCCAGGTACTGGCCAAGGCAGGTGCCAACATCCTGCTCAACGGCTTCGGCGATCCGCAACCGGCGCTGGCCGAGATCGCCCGCCACGGCGTGAAGGTCGCCCACCATCCGGCAGACCTGTCCGACGTGACGCAGATCGAGGCCCTGTTTGCCTTGGCCGAGCGCGAGTTCGGCGGCGTCGACATCCTCGTCAACAACGCCGGCATCCAGCACGTCGCGCCGGTGGAGGCCTTCCCGGTGCAGAGCTGGGACAAGATCATCGCCTTGAACCTCTCGGCCGTGTTCCACGGCACCCGCCTGGCCCTGCCGGGGATGCGCGAACGCGGCTGGGGGCGGATCATCAACATTGCCTCGGTGCACGGCCTGGTAGGCTCCACCGGCAAGGCTGCCTACGTGGCGGCCAAGCACGGGGTGATCGGGTTGACCAAGGTGGTGGCGCTGGAAACCGCGACCAGCAACGTCACCTGCAATGCCATCTGCCCCGGGTGGGTGCTGACCCCACTGGTGCAGAAGCAGATCGACGACCGCGCAGCGGCAGGCGGCGACCCTCGGCAGGCCCAGCATGACCTGCTGGCCGAGAAGCAGCCCTCGCTGGCCTTCGTCACCCCCGAGCACCTGGGCGAGCTGGCACTGTTTCTGTGCAGCGAGGCCGGCAGCCAGGTACGTGGCGCCGCGTGGAACGTGGACGGCGGCTGGTTGGCGCAGTAAGGGCTAGAGTTCAACTAGCAGGCCGTGTCGATTCCCCACCGACCGAGGAGGCTCGCATGAGCGAAGTACTGTGGCGTCCCAACCCCGCACAGGTCCAGGCCAGCCGAATGGACCACTTCCGCCGACAGGTGAACCAGGACCTTGGCCTGCAGCTCGCCAACTACGCAGACCTGCACCGCTGGAGCATCGAGCAGCGCGAAGCGTTCTGGCAGAGGCTCTGCAAGTGCTTCGAAGTGCGCTGGCACAATCTGCCGTCGCAGGTGCTCAGCGAAGGCCCGCAGATGCCGGACGCGCGCTGGTTCGCAGATGGCACGCTCAACTATGCCGAACACCTGTTGCGTCGACGCGACACGCACCCGGCGCTGATCGCCGTGCGCGAGGACGGTACACGTCAGGTGCTCACCCACCGGCAGCTCGCCGCCGAGGTCGCCGGCCTGCAACGCGCGTTCAAGGCCGCCGGCATCCAGCCAGGCGATCGTATCGCCGCGGTCATGCCCAACACCTGGCAAACCCTGGTGGCCATGCTCGCCAGCGCCAGCCTGGGGGCGATCTGGTCCACCTCGTCCCCCGAGTTCGGGCTGCACGGCATCATCGACCGCTTTGGCCAGATCGCGCCGAAACTGCTGATCGTCTGTGCGGGTTATCACTATGCCGGCAAGGTGATCGACCAGGTCGAGAAGATCAATCAGGTCTGCGCCCGGTTACCAGCGCTGGAGCACCTGCTGGTCGTGCCCTACACCCGCGAGCAGACGCGCACCGATGAGTTCGTCGCACCCAGGGTCAGCCTCTGGCAGGACTTCTTTCAGGCCGGTGGCGAACCTGAGTTTGCTGCCCTGCCCTTCGACCATCCGCTGTACGTCCTCTATTCCAGCGGCACCACCGGCGTGCCCAAATGCATCGTCCACGGAGCAGGAGGCGTACTGCTGCAGCATTTGAAGGAACACGGCCTGCACAACGACCTGAAGGCCGACGACGTGCTGTTCTACTACACCACCTGTGGCTGGATGATGTGGAACTGGTTGGCCAGCGGCCTGGCGGTCGGTGCCACCCTGGTGCTGTACGACGGCTCACCGCTGCACCCCGGCCCCGAGCGCCTGCTCGACCTGATCGACGCCGAAGGCATCCAGGTGTTCGGCACCAGCGCCAAGTACCTGGCCACGCTGGAACAGCAAGGCCTGGTGCCGATACGCAGCCACCGCCTCGACAGCCTGCGCCTGTTGCTGTCCACCGGTTCGCCGCTGTCGCCGCACAGCTACGACTACGTCTACCGTCAGATCAAGCGTGATGTGCGCCTGGTGTCGATGTCCGGCGGTACCGACATCGTCTCATGCTTCGTGCTGGGTAACCCGACCCTGCCAATACGGCGCGGGGAAATGCAATGCCGGGGCCTGGGCATGGCCGTACAGGTGTGGAACGAACAACGCCAGGCGGTGGTGGGCGAGAAAGGCGAGCTGGTCTGTACCCGCCATTTTCCGTCGATGCCGCTGGGTTTCTGGGGCGATACCGACGGCAGCCGTTATCACGAGGCTTACTTCAGCCTGTTCCCCGGCGTCTGGGCACAGGGTGACTATGCCGAAGAAACCAGCAGCGGCGGCCTGGTGATCCACGGGCGTTCCGACGCGGTGCTCAACCCCGGCGGCGTGCGCATCGGTACGGCGGAGATCTATCGCCAGGTGGAGAAAGTCGAGGAGGTGCTCGAGAGCATCGCCATCGGCCAGGACTGGCAAGGCGACGTGCGTGTGGTGCTGTTCGTGCGTCTGCGCGAGGGCCTGCAACTGGACGACGCCTTGTGTCAGCGCATCCGCCAGGTGATCCGCCAATACACCACACCGCGCCATGTGCCAGCGGTGATTGCCCAGGTGCCAGACATCCCGCGCACCGTCAGCGGCAAGCTGGTGGAGCTGGCGGTGCGTAACGTGGTGCACGGGCTGGCGGTGAAGAACACCGATGCCCTGGCCAACCCCGAGGCGCTGGCGTATTTCCGTGACCGCGCCGAGCTGCGCGATCAGGCATAATGGCGCCCTTTTTTGCCCGAAGCACAGGTGTCCCATGAAAGCACAAGCGCGCCATATCCTGGTCAAGACCGCCGATGAGGCCGAACAACTCAAGCAACGCCTGGCCAAGGGCGAAGCGTTCGACGTGCTGGCGAAGAAGTTCTCGACCTGTCCATCGGGCAAGCGCGGTGGCGACCTGGGCGAGGTGCGTCCTGGCCAGCTGGTCGGCGCCATCGACCAGGTGATCTTCAAGAAGGCCCTGCGCGTGGTGCATGGGCCGATCAAGACCAAGTTCGGTTATCACCTGGTGCAGGTGTTCTACCGCGACTGAGCGTTACATCGCTGCGCGCAACATCTCCACGACCTGTGTATGAAGCGCTGGATCGCCGCAGGCCACGATGCAGCCACCGTTCTGCGCCGAGCTGCCATCCCACGCCGTGATCACACCGCCCGCCCCTTGGATGATCGGCATCAGTGCCTGCACGTCGTAGGGTTGCAGGCTCGCCTCGACGATCACATCGACAAACCCCGACGCCAGCATGCAATAGGCGTAGCAGTCGCCCCCATAACGCATCAGTCGCGCCCGCCCCGCCACATGCTCGAATGCCGCCTTGCGCGCCGGAGTGTCGAACATGTCCGGCGTGGTGCACATCAGCGTGGCCGCCTCGAGCGCCCCACAGGCGCGGGTTTTCAGCGGTGTACCGCTACGCCAGGCGCCCTCGGGCGTGCCGACGAAACGCTCGCCGGTAAAGGGCTGATTCATCACCCCCACCACCGGCTGCTCGCCATCGTTCAGGGCAATCAGCGTGCCCCACAGCGGCAGGCCGGTGATGAAGGCCCGGGTGCCATCGATCGGGTCCAGCACCCAGGTCAACGGGCTGCTGCCCTGTGCCACGCCCTGCTCCTCGCCCAGGATGCCATGCGCCGGATACCGCGCCTGGATCAGCGCACGCATGGCGTCTTCGGCGGCCTTGTCAGCCACGGTCACCGGATCGTACAGGCGCCCGCCTTTGTCCTCGACCTCCAGGCTCGCGCGAAAATACGGCTGGATCGCCAAGGCAGCGGCATCGGCCAATTGCTCGGCAAAAGCACGGAATTCTGTGATCTGCTCAGCGTTCAGGGACATGGGGCGGGCCTCGTAGGAAAAAGGCGGCCATGATACCCCAGCCCAGCGGCGCAGGCGCACAAGCACCTCACTTTCGGGCATGGGGTTATGACCATTTCATCAAGCGGTGGCTGAATCGTTGTACTAGGATAGCAAGCAGTCGCGCCCAAATAATGGCCAAAAGCCATATCGCGACTTTCGGATTACCGCTACTCATGGACGATACGATGAATTCTCACCTGCTCTTTCCGCAGATCGGCAAAGTCATAGCCAGCACCGGCAGCCGCCAATTCCCGCGCCTGCTGCATGACCTGATCCAGACTCACCTGAGCATCGATGCTACGCATATCCGCCAGGTGCGCCTGGCCTCACCCGGTTTGCACGACAGCACCACCCTGCTCAGTGAAACCGTGTTCAGCACCGGCGAACCCGCCTGCGACGAGCTTCTGGACCCAGCCCGTCTGCATCTGGTGCGCCGCACTGCCGATTATCACTACGAATTGCACGTCCTGCGCGCTGATCGCGCCAGCTTCTCGCCGCGCGAGCGCGACTGCCTGCAGGATATCTCGCCGCTGCTGCTGCCCATGTTGCAAAAGCACCTGGATGCCTTGCAGCCCAGCATCAGCGAACGACAGAGCGATAGCCTGCAGGAGCGTTTCCGCGAGCGCCTGGGCCAGACTGGCCTTGCACTGTCAGAACGGGAAATGCAGGTCTGCCTGGGCCTGCTGGCCGGTCATACCGCACCGCAGCAGGCCGAACGCCTGCAGTTGAAGGTCAATACGGTGGAAAGCTACCTGCGTCGCGCGGCGATCAAGCTGGGGATCAGCGGGCGGCATTCGTTGATGCGCTGGATGTATGGCGCCCATCCATCGATACCCCTCTAAGCCATCCGCAGCCGGGGTATTCAATCCCCGCCGCCGATGTGGCGCAGTACCCCACCTATCATTTTTGCCAGTTGGAGTGCCACATCGACTGCGTTAGTTTCTAGCCACCCTCACCCGGTGGAGCTCATCAGCATGTCTGTGCAGTCTTCCGGCACGCCTGACCACGCCTACGGCACGCAAGGAGTGGCCAATATTCCGCACGAGCCTCCCTACAACCCGGACATGGCCTCTCTCCAGATCGGGCCATCAACCCTCGACGCCAAGGGGAGGCTGGTGGTATTCGGCCGTAACCCCGCAGACTCCAGCCCAGGATTGCTCACCCGGCTCAACGCCGATGGCCACTGGGACGAAAGCACCGGCCATGTGGTCGTAGACGCTGCGAATCTGCCCGATGAGGCACTGGACTTCAAAGGGCTTGTCGGCGCCACGATCAATGGCCAGCAGACCTATTTCGCCGTTGGCGTGCCCACCTATTTCGATGCCGACTTCGCTCGTTTTCTGAACTTCATCGGTATCAGCCAGTTTGATGAAGGCTTCCAACCGGTAACGTCCTTTGGCGATAACGGTCATGCTTTACCAGATCCCGGCGAAGGTTGGCAGAAGGGTGACGTAAGCCGCGCCAAAATGCGCCGGTTGAAGCACTCGACGAACGCGCTTCTGTCGGCCGAGGAGCGCCCGCTGGCGTTCGCGAACGGCTTACTGCGAGTCATCTTCCCCTACACTCTTGGCGACGCGGACACCGAGCACACTGAAAGCTGGTTGGCGGTCTTCAACCCCGTGACTGGCGAGCTGGCACCTGAGCTCGGCGAGGCGCGTGATCTCGGCATGTTGCCACTGACCGACAAGGCTGGTTTTTCGTTGCGGGTCTTGCGTGCGCACTTCTTCGCCGACGGTAGTTTCCTGGTGCTAGCAGAGAACGCCACCAAGCGAGTCATCGTGAGGCGTTACGACCGACACGCCATCGCCGATGAACGCTTCAATGATGACCAGGGTCAGCGGGAACTGTTCGCCTTTGAAGGAAGCATGCGCCTCGGCATGTTCGCAAGGAACGGTCGGATCGCTGTGTCCCGGGGCGTGGAATTCCAGCTCCAACAACCCACGACAGTGTTCGTACTGACCGAGTCCGGTACGAACGACACGACCTTCAATAGCGGCCACCCCCTGATGCTCGGCAGCGACGGCCATGGCCTGGCCCTGGGCGAGCTTCACATCGATGATCAGGGTCGCATTTTGCTCGGTGGCGCCCTGCTCACCGCCATCAACGTCGGCCGTTTGCATGTGTATCGCCTGACACGGTCGGGAGAGTTCGACAGCGCCTTCGGCAACGAGGGCCTCTTTGACGGTGGCCCTGACTACAGGACGGCGAACAAGGTGTTGGCCAGTGAGCACGGCATACACATCCTGACGCTGTTCCCTACCAGCGGCCCGTACTTCTTGGAAAGGGTGCTCAAGCTGCACGACTGACCGGCTTCTGCAGCACCCTGCGTACCGCAGACTCTTGCCAGTACCGTGAATAGTTCCTACCACTTACCAGCCAACGAGAGTAAGCCTCATGAAAACGACAGATAATACCGGCGATAAAGCAGGGCAACTGGACCCGAATTTCGGAGTTGGGGGCATCGTAGAGTTGCGTCCACTCGATGAGGATCGCGGTTTTGAAATCATCGACTCTGCGGGCCTGCAAGATGGCGGGAGCGTGCATGTTATCCAGACTCACGAGAAGAAAGAGAACTACCTGGCCAGCTTCGATCAAGACAGCAAACGGACCCATCTGGAATAAGTCATCCTGCCCGATGAAAACCAACAGAATACCAACTATTTCTTCCGACTCAAATACAACCAACTCGACCGGATAGCCTGTTACGTGCCGGATATACGCTGGCCATCCGAAGAACACGATCCCATCGTCCACACTTCAGCCGTTGGTTGTTTCGAGACAAATCTGAAACCGCAGGAAGGATTCGGCGAAAATGGTATTGCGACAATCAAACCAGCAGACTTGGCCAAGAACAGCCCCGATCGCCGCGCGCCGCGCAAGTCTGAAGCGCCCGCCGCCGGACATACCGAAACACCAGAAAAACACGTCTACGATGTGAGCAGTGGAGAGGCCCAACTCATCAATGGCGCGCTGTGGTCAGTATCCAGTAGCTACCACGAGTATGAGGATCCACCGTTCAAAAGTTGGATTTCCAAATTTGCTCAAGACATAGGGAAGCTGCTGTCGTTTCTCCCGCTGCAGCCCCTGGAAGGCAAGCCATGGGAGCCGGTCGATGTCCATTTCTTCGAGGGCGGTGGATTTATCATGCTGGCCTACAGAGAACAACAGGCTTACCTGACGAAGTTCACCGACTCGGGAATGCTCGACAAGACATTCAACGATTCCGGCTACGTTGAAATGCCGGGTCTTGCTTATAAAAATAGCTGCATGCACGTACATCAAGAGCGAATCCTGATCGCTTCTATGGACCCATTAACACACACAAAAAAGAATGACCACCAATCTGAGCCGCGGCTGAAGTTGGACGCTTACCTCTTGTCAGGAGAACGTGACAGTACATTCACGAGTAGGAACGATGCGGTAAAAAACGCGGTGTATATTTCCTCACCACATATCGCCGTCGATGCGAAGAACCGTATCCTCGTCGGCTTGACCGGTGACATGCAGCTCGGTACATCCCCTGACCCCCTCGTGGCGATGATCTATCGATTCAGTTCGGCGGGCAACGCGGACCTGACGTTTAACGGTGACGGCAGGTTCGTACTTACGGGTGTGGTGGCATTCAAGCACATGTTTTTGAACGGCAATGAAATCCGTGGGGTAGGCAACGTGTTTTCGAGCCAGGAACCAATAATGTTCAAAGTCCTCGATTAACGCCCCATTGAACGTGTCGCTGACCAAAGCCGTGCGTCAGCGACACGTCAGTTCAATCCCGCGCCAAGGCTTCGATCGGGTCCAGCCGTGCGGCGTTTCGTGCGGGCACAAACCCGAACACGATGCCGATCAACGTCGAACAGGCGAACGCGGTGGCAATCGAGGCCGGCGAGAACACCATCTCCCACTGTTTGACGAACAGTGTGAACAGGTAGCCAATCCCATAAGACAACGCGATCCCCACCAGCCCGCCGAACAGGCAGACCATCACCGCCTCCACCAGGAACTGCTGGCGAATGTCCGACTGCCGGGCACCGACGGCCATGCGGATGCCGATCTCACGGGTACGTTCGGTGACCGACACCAGCATGATGTTCATCACCCCGATACCCCCCACCACCAATGAAATTACCGCGATCAACGACAGCAGCAGGGTCAGCGAACGGCTGGTTTTCTGCACCGTCTGCATGATGCTGTCGAGGTTGTTGGTGAAAAAGTCCTTGGTGCCGTGACGCTGCAGCATCAAGCTGTTGACCTCCTCTTCTACCCGCTTGCTGGGCATGCCGTCCTTGATTCGCACGCTGATGCTATCCAGGTGACGCTGCCCCAGCAGGCGCCCGGCTGCGGTCTCGTACGGCACCCAGACGTTCAGCGCGTTGCTGGCGGCGAACAGGTTCTTGTTCTCGGTGGTCACGCCGATCACCGTGCACGGCAGATTGCCGATCAGGATCACCTGCCCGAGCGGATCGACCCCCTCGCCGAACAGCCGCAAGCGCGTGTTGTGGTCGATCACCACCACTTGCGCCTGGCGCCGGGCATCGCTTTCGCTGAAGGCGATGCCAGCAGCCAGGTTGATGTTGCGCACCTGGAAATAGCGTTCGCTGACGCCATTGAGCTGTACGTCGAGGTCCAGGTTGCGGTAGCGCACCAGCATGCTGCGGCCGATCACCGGCGTTGCACTGTCGACGTAATACAGCTGGTTGAGCGCAGTGACGTCGGCCAGCACCAGGGTCTCGATGGCCTTGGCCCGACTGTCACCGAAGTTGCTGCCTGAATAGATGTCGATGGTGTTGCTGCCGATCGCCTGGATATCCTTGAGCACGTAGCCTTTGGCGCCCTCGCCGATCGCCGAGATCGACACCACCGAGGTGATGCCGATGACGATCCCGAGCATGGTCAGCAACGTGCGCATGCGGTGTGAGATCAATGCGATCCAGGCCATGTTGAACGCTTCACGGAACAAGCCCAGGCTGGCCACCAGGCGCCGTGGCGGACGGGCCTTGCGTTGCGGCTCGGGGATGGCCGCATCGGGCGTGGCCTGCGGCGAGTTGCGCTGATCGCTGACGATCTGCCCGTCGCTGACCTCGATGATGCGCTCGGCATGGGCTGCGACCTTGGGGTCGTGGGTCACCAGGATCACGGTGTGCCCGGCTGCGTGCAGCTCCAGCAGGATAGCCATCACTTCCTTGCCGCTGGCCGTGTCGAGGGCGCCGGTAGGCTCGTCCGCGAGGATCACCTCGCCGCCGTTCATCAGGGCCCGGCAGATACTCACCCGCTGCTGCTGACCGCCCGACAGTTGGCTGGGGCGATGCGTCAGGTGCCCGGCCAGGCCCAGGCGCTTGAGCAGTTCCTGGGCCCGCTCGTGACGCTGCGCCTGGGGCGTACCGGCATACACCGCCGGGATCTCGACATTGCGCAGGGCGTCCAGATGCGGCAGCAGGTGATAACGCTGGAAGATGAAGCCGAAATGGTCACGGCGCAGCGCTGCCAGCGCCTCATCGTCCATGTCGCGGGTTTCCTGGCCACCCACCTGATAGGAACCGGCGCTGGCATGATCCAGGCAGCCGAGGATATTCATCAGCGTCGACTTGCCCGAGCCCGAGGCGCCGATGATCGCCACCAGCTCGCCCGCGTTGATTTCCAGATCGATATGGCGCAGGGCAAGAAACTCGCGATCTCCCGCCATGAAACTGCGGCTCACGCCCTCCAGGCGCAGCAGCGGCTGGGCGGTTTCGACGGCGGTGGTGCGCTGCGAGGCCAGCTCGACGTTCATGTTCATGCTCATGCCCCCGCCGCGTCGCCGATGGGCTCGCCGATCACTACCCGGTCGCCCTCGTCCAGCCCCTGCCTGATCTCGACTCTGACATTGTTGTTGATCCCGGCCTGCACCTGGCGCACCTGGGCAAAGCCCTTGGCGTCGACCACCCGCACCGGGAAGCTGCCGTCACCACTGCGCGGCCCAAGCGCCGCCACCGGCACACTGAGCACCGCCTCGGCGGTGGCCAGCACGATGCGCACCTGGGCGGTCATGGAGATGCGCAGGCGGTGGTCAGGGTTGGGCACTTCGAACAAGGCGTTGTAGAACACCGCGGTGTTCTGCTTCGGCGCGCCAGCGCCACTCTTGTCGGTGCTCTCCAGGTAGTTCTGCGGCGCCGGTTCCGTGCCGCGCAAGGTCGCGTAGTAGCGCTTGTCTTCGCCGAGGATGGTGAAGTACACCTGCTGGCCGGGGCTGATATGGATCACGTCGGCTTCGGAGACCTGAGCCTTGACCGTCATGGTGTCCAGGTCGGCCAGTTTGAGGATCACCGGCGCCAGTTGCTGGGCGATCACGGTTTGCCCTTCCTGGGTGACGATGCCCACCACATCGCCGTCGATGGGCGCGCTGATGCGGGTGTAGTCGAGGTTGACCTTGGCCGTGTCGATCTGCACCTGGGCACTTTTGATCTGCGCGTCCAGCGAGTGCAGGGTGGCCTGCTGCACCTGGTATTCGGACTCGGCGTTCTCGAAGTCCTGGCGCGAGATCGACTCGTCGTCCTGCAACGCGCTGTAACGCTCGTAGACCCGACGGGTCTGGTTGACCCGGGCCAGGGTCGAGCGCCGCTCGGCCTGCAGCTTTTCTTCATCGACCTGGGCCTGGCGCAGCGTGTTGCGCAGCACCAAGGGATCGATCTCGGCGAGCCACTGGCCCTTGGTCACCTTGTCGCCCAGCTTGACCTTCAGCGAGCGCAACTGCCCGGAAACCTGCGCCCCGACATCCACCTGGCGGATGCCCTCGAGCACACCAGTGGCCAGCACCGCGTTCTCGATGTCACCACGCTCGACCGTGGCAGTGATGTAGCGCGGCGGCGTGGCCGGGGCCTGTACCGCGTATAGCGTGATCCCGGCCACCAGCGCCAGGGCGCAGCCCAGGCTTATCTTGCGAAATCTGCTCTTGTCCATAAATGCTCGTTCATCCGTTCCAAAGGCCTGCGTGCCACACCGCCCCTTGTGGGGGCGGGCTGGCCTCGCAATCACCGGTCAAGCCGGTGCCAGATACCGCGGTGCTGCAATCGCGGGACCAGCCCGCTCCCACAATCAATGAGTGACCCGCTGCAGCGCCTGCCCCTCATGCCACCAGGCCGCAAGGCTGAACACATCCGGTGCCTTGAGAATGCTGAAGTGGTTGCCAGGCCCGTGCCACACCGCCAGTTGCGGCAGCAGACGCTGCCAACCGGCAAGCATCGCCGACTGTTCGCGCTGGTTGCCGGCCGCATCCAGGGTCGCGTCGGCCACCAGCACCAGGCTTGCCGGGCCGCTGTAATCGGCCTGTGCCAGGTATGGCGTACGCAGCGCGCTGGAGAAGGTCCGGGCGATCCCATGCAGCGCCCTGGCGGAAGAACGCGCGGGCATCAGCCCGACGCGAACCATGGCCTGGTGCAAGCGCTCGAGCTGCTGCTCGTCGTCCAGCGCGGCAAAGGCCTGGCCGTCGATGTCCAGCGAGCGCCCACTGGCCAGCTGCAACGATTCGATCAGCCGATTCAGCGCTGCACCTGCGGTGTAGGGCCGACCGCAGACGCTGTTGCCACCCGGTGACTCGCTGTCGATCAAGGTCAGTGAGCGCACCTCGCGCCCCTGTGCCTGCAACCGCGCCGCCATGGCATGCGCCACCCAGCCACCGAAGGAATGGCCGACCAGGTTCAACGGCCCCTGCGGGTACAGGGCTTCGATGGCCTGGACATGGCAGGCCGCCGCAGCTTCGATGCTGCTGTGGGGTGTGGCGGAGCCATCAAGGCCACGCGATTGCAAGCCGTACACCGGCCAGTTGGCCCCCAGCGCCTCGGCCAGGCCGATGAAGCTGGTCACACTGTCGCCGGCCCCCGGCACACAGAACAGCGGCGCATGGCCGACCTGCCCGCTCTGGATCGCCACCAGCGGCTGATAAGCCACCACCGGTTTCTCGCCGATGCCCGCACGGGCGGCCCGCAGCGCTGCACCGAGCGCACGTCCCAGGCCCTGCACGTGGGGCGCCTGCATCATGCTCAGGTGATCGCCGGGCACCGCGATGCACTGCAACTGGCCAGCCGGCACCGTGCGCTCCCAGCCAAGGTTCGGCTGCTCGGCGTGACGCGGCCCACCCTGCTCGGCACGCAGCAGGTGGATGGCAATGCCCAGCGGTTCCGGGCGGTAGTGGGCCATGGCATGGCCGTGGGCGATCTCGCGCTCGAAGAACAATTTCAGTGCGTCATCGCTTGCGGCGGCCAGTTGCGGATACAGCAACCCCTGCTCACGACAGGCCGCCAGCAAGGTGGCGAAGTCGGCTTGCCCAGCCTCCAGGGCATTGACCCTGGCCAGTTGCGCCGCGCCGTTTGCTCCGAGCCCTTGCCAGTGCCCGGCGCAGTGCAGCAGCAGTTGCTGTTGCAGCAGGCGCGCACCCTGCCAGCGTGCCTTGCCCTGGTCGACCAGGCGCGGCTGCCAGGTGTCGATCAAGCCCAGGAACTCGACCTGCTCGTCCGCCCCCAGCAGTTGCGCGGCGATTTCATAGGCCAGCACGCCGCCAAACGACCAGCCGGCAAGCCGGTATGGCCCGTGTGGCTGGACCCTGCGGATACGCTCCAGTTGTGCGCGGGCCAGGGCCTCCAGGGTGTCCGGCTGCGCCTCGCCCAGGGCAAGGCCCGGCACGCCGTAGATCGGGAAATCACCGTCCAGTTGCTGGCCCAGTACCGGGAAGTAGAAATCCATGCCGCTGAATTCGTGGATCAGGAACAGTGCCGGTTCGTCGCCCTCGGCGCGCACGCACACCAGCTCCATCTGCGGCGTTGCCGCCTGCAGATGCTCGGCCAATGCCGCCACGCTGGCATGCTGGAACATCTCGGCGAGCGAGACCTGCAGCCCCTGTTCGCGCAACAGGCCCACCAGCCGGATGGCCAGCAGCGAATGACCGCCCAGGGCGAAGAAGCTGTCATGGCGCCCCACCTGCCCGATCTCCAGCACCTGCGCCCAGAGCGTCGCGAGCTGTTGCTCCAGCGCGGTGGTCGGGGCCTCGTAACGGCTCTCGGCAAGATCCTGCATCGCCGGACGCGGCAGCGCCTTGCGGTCGATCTTGCCGTTGTTGGTCAGCGGCAGCGCATCGAGCACGACGCAAGCCGACGGCACCATGTACGCCGGCAAGCGTTCCTGCAGCCAACCCCGCACAGCGGCGGCATCGAGGGTCGGGTCTGTGCGGGTGAACCAGGCGACCAGGCGCGCCGGCCCCTGCGTCAGGGTCAGGGCCATGACCACCACTTCGCCGATGCCCGGACACAGCGCCAGGTGCTGCTCGACTTCGCCCAGTTCGATACGGAAACCGCGGATCTTCACCTGGTCGTCGTTGCGCCCCAGGCACTCCAGCTGGCCGTCGTCGCGCCAGCGGCCCAGATCGCCGGTGCGGTACAGGCGTGCGCCCGGCTGCGCGCTGAACGGGTCGTCGACAAAGCGCTCGGCAGTGAGTTCCGGACGGTTTAGGTAGCCCAGCGCCACGCCATCGCCACCGATGTACAACTCACCTACTGCCCCAAGCGGCACCGGACGCAGGTGCGCGTCCAGCACATGCACCTGGGTACTGCCGACCGGCCCTCCGATCGGCACCAGTTCGGCGTCCGCCGGCACGTGGCGAACCTGCCCGGCGGTGGCATAGGTGGTGGTTTCCGTCGGCCCGTAGCAATGCACCAGGCGCAGGCCCGGTGCCTGCCCCAGCAAGCTGCGAAACGCTGCCGGATCCGCCCGTTCGCCACCGCACAGCAGCACGCGCAACCCTGCCAGCACGTCAGGGATCATCTGCACATACTGGTTGAACAACGCCGTGGTGACGAACAGCACCGTGGCGCCTCCTTCACGCAGGGTCGCGCCCAGTCGCACAGGGTCGAGCAAGGTGTCATGGTCGATAACCAACACCTGGCCGCCATTGAGCAGAGCACCCCAGACATCCATGGTGCTGGCGTCGAATGCGGGGTTGGAGGCGAAAGCGATGCGGTCCTGGGCGCTGAAGTCGGCGTAGCCATCGTTGAGCACCAGGCGGGCGATGCCACGATGGGGCACACGCACGCCCTTGGGCGTACCGGTGGAACCTGAGGTGTACATGACGTAGGCGACCGTATCCCCACCCTGGGCCAGCCCCGGGTTGTGACCGGGCTGACGGTTCAGATCCAGGCGATCGAGGTCGATGCGGCGCGCGCGGTAGCTCAGGGTCGCCGAGCTGTCGCAGATCAGCGCCACGGCCTGGCAGTCCTGCACCATGAAGCCCTGTCGCTCGGCCGGCGCATGGATGTCCAGCGGCACGTAGGCCGCACCGCACTTGGCGACGGCCAGCTGGGTCTGGAGCAGTGCCAACGAACGTGGCAGCAGAATCGCCACATAGTCGCCCGGCGCCACGCCTTGCTCGATCAGGTGGTGGGCCAGGCGGTTGGCCTGCTCGTTGAGCTCGCCGTAGGTCAGGCTGTGCGCCCCGTCACGGGCGGCGATGGACAACGGATGCCGCGCCACCTGTTGTTCGAACAGGCGATGCACCGGCAGGTCGCGCGGGTAGTCACGCGTGGTGGCGTTGAAGGTCTCGCGCAACTGCCGGGCCTCGGCCATCGGCACCACGCTCAGGCGCTCGAGCCCTTCGCAGGCGCCCGTCTCAAGTGCCTGCAACAGCAGATGCAGGGCGTGCTCCACGTAACCGCAGATCCGCCGGGCATCGATGCCCTGCTCGGTTTGCGCGGTCAGCTCGAACGCCAGGCCCAGGTCATCGACGCTCAACGCCAACGGGTAGTTGCTGCGCTCGTGCGCCTCGACCAACTCGATACCGTCCCACGCATTGCGCGCAGCCTCGCCCTGCCCGGCCAACGTGCCATGGCGATAGTTGAGCAACGCACTGAACAACGCAGCCCCCGTAGGCAAGCCACTGCAGCGCTGGGCCAGCGCAAGGCGTGCCTGCTCATGGGCCAGCAGGCCGGTCAGGCGTTGGTGGGCTTGCTGCAACGCCGCCAGCACGGGCTGTCCGACAAGGTCCAGGCGCAGCGGCAAGGTATTGATGTAGACCCCCAAGGCCCGCTCGGCGCCCTCGCCACCCTGCAGCCGACCGAGCAGCACGGTGCCGAACACCACGCTATCGCGCCCGCTCAGTTGCCCGAGTACCTGGGCCCAGGCCAGGTGCATCAGGCTGGCAGCACTGACGTTATGGCGACGGGCCTGTTCGCGGATGCGCAGGTTCAGCGCATGGTCCAGACGCTGATGGTGCTGCGCCTGGGCATCCTGGTGTGGTGTTGCATAGCCGCCGTAAGGCAGGGTGGGTTCGTCGATATCGGCCAGTTGCTCGCGGAAGAAGGCTTCATGAGCCGCCTCGCCCGCCCCGCGCTGCAGCTGGGCGATGTAGTTGCGGTAAGGCACCGCCGCTGGCAACGCATGGGCCTGTTCGAGCAGACAGGCTTGCAGCTCGCTGCGCAACACCTCGAGGGCGACGTGATCCATGACCAGATGGTGGAACAGCAGCGTAGCGCTGATTCGTCCGGTACTCGGGTCAGTACGGTGTACCAGGCGCAGCAACGGTGCGCGGGCCAGGTCGAAGCGGCGCGGCTCGACGGCATCGTCCTCCTGCACCACATCCAGCGGTGCATGGCGCCAGACCACCTGCACAGGCTCGGCCAGCCCATCCCAGTGGAAGGCACTGCGCAGGATATCGTTGCGCGCAATCACCTGGTCCAGGGCGCGGTGCAGAGCCTGCAAACGCCCCCGGTCGGCGAGCAGGAAACGCACCTCCAGCACATAGGCCGCCTCACCTTCTCCGGCCAGGTGGTGATAGAGCATGCCCGCCTGCAGCGGCCCGAGCGGATAGATGTCCTGGACATTGGCGGTACCGCCACCCACCTGGCCGACGATGCGATCGATCGCCTCTTGCGTCAGCGCCACCAGCGGCAGCAGTTCAGGCGTAATGCGCGGGCAATCGGCGGCGATGCGATTAGCAGGCACCTGCACCTGGTCGAGGATCTCGACCGTCGCGGCAAGGGCCGCCAGGTTCGGCTCGGTGAACAGCCCCTGGATATCCAAGGCCAACCCTCGGGCACGCAGGCGAGCGACCAGGGTCACGGCGAGCAGCGAATGGCCGCCCAGTTCGAAGAAGTTGTCGTGTCGCCCTACCCGCTCCACACCCAGCAACTCGCCCCACAACTCGGCGAGCAGGTGCTCGGTATCACTTTCGGGGGCTTGGTAGACCTGGCCTTGCAAGGCCTCGACAGCGGGAACAGGCAATGCCTTGCGGTCCAGCTTGCCGTTGGGGCTCAGCGGCAGGGCCGGCAGGTGCACGAACTGTGCTGGCACCATGAATTCGGGTAGTTGAACCTGCAACTGCCCCCTCAAGGCGTCTGCCGTGTGCACGACGCCGGTGTAGTACGCTACCAGGCGCTTGCCGGCTGGCGGCAAGTCCAGAGCCAATACAGCGGCTTCCTTGATGCCTGCGATGCGGGTCAGGCAGGCCTGGATCTCGCCCAGTTCGATGCGCAGGCCGCGGATCTTCACCTGGTCGTCGTTGCGCCCCAGGTACTCCAGGGTGCCGTCGGCCAGATGCCGGGCCAGGTCTCCAGTGCGATAAAGACGTGCGCCGGGGCGGGTGCTGAACGGGTCTTCGATGAAGCGCTCGGCGCTCAGTTGCTCGCGATTCAGGTAGCCGCGGGCGACCTGTACGCCGCCGATGTACAGCTCGCCGGCAACGCCCTGCGGCACTGGCTGACCCTGGGCGTCGAGCACATACAGCGTGGTGTTGGCGATCGGTTTGCCGATCGGGGTGTTGTCCGGCGTCTGCTCCAGTGGTTCGGCGCAGCGCCAGGCACTGACGTCCACTGCGGCTTCGGTCGGGCCGTACAGGTTGTGCAACTCGACACTTGGCAACTGCGCCTTGAAGCGCCGTACCAGGCTGCCGGGCAACGCTTCGCCGCTGCACAGCACCCGACGCAGCGCTGCAGGTTCGGCATCGCCATAGGCGAGGAACACGTCGAGCATCGAAGGGACGAAGTGCAGGGTCGTGACCGACTCGGCAGCCATCACCTGGCGCAAGTAGCCAGGGTCACGGTGCCCGCCCGGGCGTGCCATGACCAGTTGTGCACCGGTCTGCAGCGGCCAGAAGAACTCCCACACCGACACGTCGAAGCTGAACGGGGTTTTCTGCAGTACTACGTCGTCAGCGCCCAGGCCATAGGCATCCTGGGTCCAGAGCAGGCGATTGACCACCCCGGCGTGCTCGTTCATCACGCCTTTGGGCAGGCCGGTGGAGCCAGAGGTATAGATCACATAGGCCAGGTGTTGCGGAGTAAGGCCGGCAACCTTCGGATTCTCGCTGGAAAGCGCATGCCACTCGGGCAGGTCCAGATCGACCTGCGGCACCTCGAACGCTGCCAGCACCCCGCGGGTAGCCGCATGCCCCAGCACCGCCACCGGCGCGCTGTCGGTGAGCATATGGCGGATGCGGTCGGTCGGATAGTCCGGATCGACCGGCACATAGGCACCGCCCGCCTTGAGGATCGCCAACAAGCCAATGACCATCGACAGACCGCGCTCGACGCAGATCGCCACACGGTCATCCGGCCTCACCCCGAGTGCAATCAGGTAATGGGCAAGGCGGTTGGCCTCGGCGTTCAGTGCGCGGTAAGTCAACTGCCCGGTTTCGGCACGCAGGGCGATGCGCTCGGGCGTGCGTTCAACCTGAGCCTCGATCATCCCGTGAACGGTCTGCTCCAGGTCATAGTCCACGGCAGTGTCGTTGTAGTCGACCAACAGTCGGCGACGCTCCAGCGCATCCGGCAGGGCAATGCTTGCCAGCACTGCACCGTCGCTGCCGGCCATGGCCCACAGCAGTTGCTCCAGATACCCGCAGTAGCGCTCCACCGTGGCCCGCTCGAACAAGGCGGTGGCATAGTTCAGCGCGCCGCCAAAGCCTTCTGCGGTCTCGCCCAGGCTCAGGCTCAGGTCGAACTTGGCAAAGCCCTGCCCTTGGCCGAGGTTGCGCAGGCTCAGGCCGTCCAGCCCAGTGGCGAAATCATGGCCGCCCTCCCACTCCAGCGACACCTGGTACAGCGGCGTGTGGGCCAGGCTGCGCGCTGGCCTGATCAGGTCCACCACCTGCTCGAACGGCAGGTCCTGATGCTCCTGCGCGGCCAGTACCTGGGTCTTGACCCGCGCCAGCAAGGTGCCGACATCCGGCGCGTCCGCCAGGTCCAGGCGGATGGCCAGGGAGTTGACGAACAATCCGATCAGCCCTTCGACCTCTGCCTGTCGACGCCCGGCCACCGGCGTACCGATCACCACCTCGTCCTGCCCCGACAAACGTGCCAGCAGCACCGACCAGGCGCCCATGAACAGCATGAACGGCGTGACCTGGTGACGCTTGCACAGGGTCTTGAGATCGTCTGCGAGGCGCGCGTCCAGGCGGATACGCACGCTGTCACCCGTGTAATCCTGGCGCACTGGACGCGGCCGGTCGGTCGGCAGGCTCAGCAGCGCTGGCGCACCGGCCAGGTTGTTGCGCCAGAACTCGCCCTGGCGCTGCAGTGCCTCGCCCTGCAGCCAACGGCGCTGCCACACCGCGTAATCGCCATACTGGATCGGCAACGGCGCAAGGAGCGCCTCGCGGCCCTCGCGCAAGGCCTGATACAGCGCGCTCAGCTCACGGGTCAGCACGCCCATCGACCAGCCATCGGCGACGATATGGTGCAGCGTCAGCAGCAGCACATGGTGCTGTGGCGCGACCTGCAGCAGGCGAGCCCGCAACGGCAATGCCTCGCCCAGCGCGAACGGCCGCGCAGCTTCTGCGCGGATCACCTCGTCCAGGCGCGGCTCATCGGCTCTGGCCACCTGCTCGCGCAGCAACACCAAGCGCTGCCTCGACAACCGCACCTGCGGCTCGCCATCGACCTCGAAGAACTCGCTGCGCAGCGCCTCGTGACGCTCGACCAGTGCCACCAGGGCCTGCGCCAAGGCGTCGGCGTCCAGATCGCCGCGCAGCTCCAGCGCCAGGGGAATGTTGTAGGCCTGGCTGGCACCGTTCATCTGTGCCAGGAACCAGAGGCGCTGCTGGGCGAACGACAACGGCAGCGGCTGATCGCGTGCCACTGCCAGCACCGGCGGCAGCTCGCTACGCGCAGCACCCGCCACCACCTCGGCCATCGCCGCCAGCTCGGCCTGGGCGAACAGTGTCCCCAGCGTGAGCTCCACGCCGAGTCGCTGACGAACCTGCGCGACCAGGCGCATGGCCAGCAACGAGTGACCGCCCGACTCGAAGAAGTGATCATGTCGACCGACCCGCTCGACCTGCAGCAACCCTTGCCAGATCTGCGCCAGGGTCTGCTCCAATTCGCCCTGGGGCGCCTCGAAGCGACGCTCGAACAGGTCGGCGCGGGTGGGGGCCGGCAGCGCGCGGCGATCAAGCTTGCCGTTGGCCGTCAGCGGTAGCGACTCGAGCCGCACGAAGGCGACCGGCACCATGTAATCGGGCAAGTGCGCCTGCAGCTGTGCACGCAGTTGCGCAGGCGCGGCCACCTCGACGCTGTCCTGGCCGGTGAAGTAGGCCACCAGGCGCGCCTGCCCCGGCTGGTCCTCGCGGGCCAGCACCACGGCTTCGTTGATGCCCGGCAGCGCTGCCAGGCGGCTTTCGATCTCGCCCAGCTCGATACGCACGCCACGGATCTTCACCTGGTCATCGTTGCGCCCGAGGTAGTCGAGGGTGCCGTCATCCAGCCAGCGCACCAGGTCACCCGTTCGGTACATGCGCGCGCCCGGTTGCGCGCTGAACGGATCCTCGAGGAAACGCTCGGCAGTCATCTGTGCACGGTTCAGGTAACCACGGGCAAGCCCGGCGCCGCCAATGTACAGCTCGCCGGCTACGCCCTGCGCCACGGGCTGGCGGTGCGCATCGAGCACGTAGAGCCGGGCGTTGTCGACCGGCGCGCCAATATGCAGCACACCGCCAGGGGTCATCGCCCCGGAGCTTGCGACCACCGTGGTTTCGGTGGGGCCGTAGTTGTTGATCACGGCAAAACCGGGGTGACGGGTGAATTGCCGCAGGCGGTCACCGCCGATCAGCAGGGTGCGCAAGGTCGGGTGATCGATCTGGTGGCTGAAGGCATATTCGGCCACGGGTGTCGGCAGGAAACTGACATCCAGCGGGCAGCCGCGCCACCAGGCGAGCAAGGCGTCGATATCCTCGCCCTGTTCGCTGGGCGGCGCGATATGCAGGGTGGCCCCGGCGCACAGGGCGGGCCAGACTTCCCAGGCCATGGCGTCGAAGCCGAATCCGGCGAGGCTCGAGGTGTGGCGCCCCTGGCACAGGTCGAAGGCGCGGCAATGCCAGTCGATCAGGTTGTTGAGGGTGCGGTGTTCGACCATCACGCCCTTGGGCAGGCCGGTGGAGCCGGAGGTGTAGATCACGTAGGCCAGGTTGCCGACAGCCAGGCCATCGACCTGCGGGGCGTGCTCGCTCGACGGCCAGTCTGCCCGGTCGAGCTCGATCACCGGCACCGAACACTCGCCAAGACGTGCGCGCAGGTCGTGCTGAGTGAGCAGCGCGGCCGGGGCACTGTCATCGAGCAGGTAGGCGATGCGTTCATCGGGATGCGCCGGATCGATCGGCACGTAACCCGCGCCGGCCTTGAGGATGGCCACCAGGCCGATCAAGGTGTCCAGACCACGACGGGCCAGAATCGCCACGCGGTCTTCAGGCTGCACGCCGAGCATGACCAGGCGCTGGGCCAGGGCGTTGGCACGTTGCTCCAGCTCACCGTAGCTCAGCGCGCTGCCTGCGCAGGTGGCGGCCACGGCTTCGGGCTGCGCGCGGGCCTGGAGCTGGATACGCTGGTGCACCGTGAGCATGGTTTCGGTGTCACCTGGGCGGTCGTTGAAGGTCTCGAGCACTCGCTCGCGCTCGGCGGCAGGCAGCATGTCGAGCCGATCGACACCCAGCGCTGGCGTCTGCGCCAGGGCCTTTACCAGGCTTTCGAGGGTTTTCTCAAGATAGGCGCAGACCCGCTGCTTCGGCACTTCGGCAGTCGCCAGCAAGGTCAGGCGCAGAGCGTCGCCCAGGTCGTCGACACTCAAGGTCAGCGGATAGTTGGTGCGCTCTTCGCTTGCCAGTACTTCGATGCCATCCCACGCCGCGCGGGCCTGGCCATCGGCAACCGGCGCGCTGTGCCGATAGTTGAGCAAGGCGTTGAACAGTGGCGTGGGCGCGGCCACACCGCTGCAACGCTGGGCCAAGGCCAGCGGGGCGTGCTCGTGACGCATCAGCGTGGTCAGGCGCTGGTGAGTGGCCTTGATCGCCGTGACCAGGTCCAGATCGGCCAGATCCACCCGCAGCGGCAAGGTATTGATGAAAATCCCCAGTGCACGGTCGTTGGCCTCCGCACCCATCAGGCGGCCCATCAAAACGGTGCCGAACACCACCTGCTCACGCCCGGTCAGCCCTCCAAGAACCCGTGCCCAGGCCAGGTGGAACAGGCTCGCCAGGCTCACGCCCAGCGCCCGCGCCTGGCTGCGCAGGCCATCGCACAGGGCCGGCGCCAGCGTCAGGCTCTCTTCGTGCGGTGCACTACCGTCCCCCTGCACGTCCTGCAGGCCGTAGGCCAGCGTCGGCTCGACGATATCGCCCAGTTGCTCGCGGAAAAACGCCTCGTGCTGTGCCTGGCTGACGCCCAGCAAGGCCTGGCCGACGTAATTGCGAAAAGGTACTGCCGCGCCCAACAGGTGGCCGTCACCGCGCAACACGGCCTGCATTTCGTGACGCACCACCTCGAGGGCGCTGTGGTCCATGGCGATATGGTGGAACTGCAGCGTGGCTTGCACGCGACCGTCGCTGGCCGCAGGCGCGCAATGCAGGCGGATCAGCGGTGCCTGGCCGAGATCGATACGCTCGTCCAGTGGCCTGCCGCGGCACACCTGCAGCCGGGCCTCGCGCCAGACCACCTGCACCGGCGCCTCCAGTCCCTGCCAATGCACCGAAGTGCGCAGGATATCGTGGCGGTCGATCACCGCCTGCAGCGCTTGGACGAACGCCTGCAGGTGCGCCTGGCTGGCAAAGGCGAATTGCGACTGCATCACGTAGGGGTCGCTGCCCTCTGCGCTGGCGTGATGATAGAGAATGCCCTGCTGCAAGGGCGCCAGCGGGTAGATGTCCTGCACATTGGCGTGGCCGCCGGGAATCTGCGCGGCGAGCGCATCGATGGCGCCCTGGTCGAGCTCGACCAGGTTGAGCAGCGCCGGGGTGATCCGTGTGCAGTCGGCCGGGATGGCGTTGTCCGGGGCGCCGGCATTGCCGGCCCTGGCCACGTACTCACCGCGCTCGAGCAGTGCGATCAGCGCCGGCTTGTGCTCGCGCAGGCGCGCCACCAGGCTCGCATCGGTCAGCGCCTGGCGGTTGCCCTGGACCACCAGCTGGTCATCCTTGAGCGCCAGCTGGATATCGTTGGCTGACAATGTCGCCAGTAGGTCGTTGATGCTCACAGGACGATCTCCATTCTGTCTGTGATGGCGGCATAGCCCGCCAAGGTCGGTTGTTCGAACAGCGCGCGCACATCGGCCTCCAGACCCTCCTGGCGCAGGCGGGCGGTCAGGGTCACCGCCAGCAGCGAGTGGCCACCCAGTTCGAAGAAGTTGTCGTGCCGCCCTACCCGCTCCACACCCAGCAGCTCGCACCAGAGCGCAGCCAGCAACTGCTCGGTGTCGCCTTGGGGGGTCTCATAGGGACGCGCGTCGGCCACGGTGGCGGCCGGCAGCGCCTTGCGGTCAAGCTTGCCGTTGGGGCTCAGTGGCAAGGCGTCCAGATGCATGAACAGCGCCGGGACCATGAATTCCGGCAGTTGCGCCGACAGCTGCTGGCGCAGGCCCTCGACGGGCTGCATGGCGCCGGTGTAATAAGCGACCAGGCGCTGATCCACGGCCAGCACCACCGCCTCCTTGATCCCCGCAATGCGAGTCAGGCAGGCCTGGATCTCGCCCAGTTCGATGCGCAGGCCGCGGATCTTCACCTGGTCGTCGTTGCGCCCCAGGTACTCCAGGGTGCCGTCGGCCAGATGCCGGGCCAGGTCTCCGGTGCGGTACAGGCGTGCGCCGGGGCGGGTGCTGAACGGGTCTTCAATGAAGCGCTCGGCACTCAGTTTCTCGCGGTTCAGATAACCACGGGCAACCTGTACGCCGCCGATATATAGCTCACCGGCAACGCCCTGCGGCACTGGCTGGCCCTGCGCGTCGAGCACGTAAAGCGTGGTGTTGGCGATCGGTTTGCCGATCGGGGTGTTGTCTGGGGTCTGCTCCAGTGGCTCGGCGCAGTGCCAGGCACTGACGTCAACTGCAGCTTCGGTCGGGCCGTACAAGTTGTGCAACTCGACGCTCGGCAACTGCGCCTTGAAACGCCGTACCAGGCTGCCGGGCAGTGCTTCACCACTGCACAGCACGCGCTTGAGGCGTGCGGCCTGCAGGTCGCCGTGGGCCAGGAAGACATCGAGCATGGACGGCACGAAGTGCAGGGTCGTGATACCACGCTCGGCGATGACGTCAGCCAGGTACTGCGGATCGCGATGGCCACCTGGGCACGCCATGATCAGTTGTGCACCGGTCTGCAGCGGCCAGAAGAACTCCCACACCGACACGTCGAAGCTGAACGGGGTTTTCTGCAGTACTACGTCGTCAGCGCCCAGGCCATAGGCATCCTGGGTCCAGAGCAGGCGGTTGACCACCCCGGCGTGCTCGTTCATCACGCCCTTGGGCAGGCCGGTGGAGCCAGAGGTATAGATCACGTAGGCCAGGTGTTGTGGGGTCAGGCCCACAACCTCTGGGTTGTCGCTGGAAAGCGCATGCCACACGGGCAGGTCCAGATCGACCTGCGGCACCTCGAACGCTGCCAGCACCCCACGGGTCGCCGCATGCCCCAGCACTGTCACCGGCGCGCTGTCGGTGAGCATATGGCGGATACGATCGGCCGGGTAATCCGGATCGACCGGCACATAGGCACCGCCCGCCTTGAGGATCGCCAACAAGCCAATGACCATCGACAGACCGCGCTCGACGCAGATCGCCACGCGATCATCCGGCTTCACCCCGAGTGCAATCAGGTGATGGGCCAGGCGGTTGGCCTCCGCGTTCAGCGCGCGGTAGCTCAGTTTGTTTTGCTCGGCGCTCAGCGCGATGCGCTCCGGCGTGCGTTCTACCTGGGCCTCGAAGAGGCCGTGCACGGTCTGCGCGAGGTCGTAGTCCACGGCAGTCGCGTTGAAGCCGAGCAGCAGGCGCTGGCGTTCCTCGTGCTCTAGCACCGGCAGCAGGTTCAGCGGCAGGTCGGGCTGACGCTCGAGTGCTTCCACCAGGCCCTCCAGCACCTGCTGCAGTTGCCCGCAGACCCGCTCGGCACCTACCGCAGGCAGTACCTGCACGGTCAGGCGCAGGCCATCGCCCAGGTCATCCACGTTCAGGCTCAAGGGGTAGTTGGTGCGCTCTTCGCTGGCCAGTGTCTCGATACCCTGCCAGGCCTGACGCTGGGTTTCGGTCTCGGCAGCGCTGGCGCTGTGCCGGTAGTTGAGCATGGCACTGAACAGTGGCATCGGTGCGACCACGCCGCTGCAACGCTGGGCCAGGGCCAGCGCTGCATGCTCATGGATCAGCAGCGCGCTCAGCCGTGCGTGGGTGGCTCGCACACCTTCACGGACACCGTGCCCCGCCAGGTCAACGCGCAGTGGCAAGGTGTTGATGAACATGCCCAGGCCATGCCCGCTGCCCGCGCCACCTTGCATGCGCCCCAGCAGCACCGTGCCGAACACCACGTTGTCGCGACCACTGGCGCTGCCCAGCAGGCGCGCCCAGGCCAGGTGCAGCAGGCTGGCAGTACTCACGCCGAGCTGGCGTGCCTGGCTGCGCAGGCGTTGGTTCAGCTGCGGGTCCAGGTGCACCTGGGCCTGCTCGATGTTGTGCACATCGCCCTGGATGTCACGCAGGCCGAACGGCAGGGTCGGCTCGTCGATATCGGCCAGTTGTTCACGGAAGAACGCCTCGTGCTCGGCCTCGCTGACGCCGAGGCGCGCCTGGGCCACGTAGTTGCGGTACGGCACGGCCGGCTCGCTCGGCGCGGGCAGCCCGTGCAGGTAACCGAGCATCTCTGCGCGCACCACCTCAAGCGCCGTGTGGTCGAGCACCAGGTGATGGAACTGCAAAGTCGCCTCGATGCGCTCCCCTGCACGGCGATAGAGCAGGCGCACCAGCGGCGCCTGGTTCAGCGCCAGGGTGTCGAAACGCTGCGCAGACTCGCAGGCGGTGTTGATCACCGGCAGTTCGGCCTGGCGCCAGACCACCTGCAACGGTTGCGTCAGCCCTTCCCACAGCACGGCGGTGCGCAGGATATCGTGACGGGCAATGACGCTTTGCAGCGCGCCGGCAAACGCCTGCAGCCGCGCCGGGCTGTCGAATACCAGCTGCGATTGCAGCAGGTACGGGTCGGCACCGGCAGCGCTCAGATGATGGTAGAGAATGCCTTCCTGCAGCGGTGCGAGTGGGTAGATGTCCTGCACATTGGCCGCACCGCCGGGCACGCTCGCCACCACACGGTCGATGGCGGCCTGGTCCAGTTCGATCAGGTTGAGCATGTCGGGTGTGATACGGGTACAGCCGGGTGCAATGCGGTTGGCCGGCACCTGCACCTGGCGGCCCTGGCCAAGCGCTGCGGTCAGCGTCGCCACGCTCGGCTGGCTGAACAGCAAGCGCACATCAGCCTCCAGGCCCAGCTGGCGCAGGCGCTCGATCAGGCTGACAGCGAGCAGCGAATGCCCACCCAGTTCAAAGAAGTTGTCATGCCGCCCTACCCGCTCCAGGCCCAGCAGCTCGGCCCAGACCTGCGCCATGACCTGCTCGGTCTCGTCCTGCGGGGCTACATAGGCCGCCACCGGCAGATCGGCCGGATCCGGATCTGGCAGCGCCCTGCGGTCGAGCTTGCCGTGGCTGGTCAACGGCAAGGCCTGCAGGCGGATGAACGCCAACGGCACCAGATGGCCCGGCAGACTGGCCTGCAAGGCCTGGCGCAAGCCCTCGACCGGTGCGTCCTCGGTGTACCAGGCCAGTAAGCGCTCGCCGCGTACCAGTACCACCGCGTCACGCACGCCAGGCTGGGCGGCCACGGCCGCTTCGATCTCGCCAAGTTCTACGCGCACACCACGGATCTTTACCTGGTCGTCGTTACGTCCGAGGTAGTCGAGCGTGCCGTCGGCGTTCCAGCGCACCAGGTCGCCACTGCGGTACATCCGCGCATCAGCTCGCGCGCTGAACGGATCGGCGACGAAACGCTGCTCGGTCAGTTCGGGCCGGTTCAGGTAGCCGCGGGCAACCCCGTCGCCACCGATGTACAGCTCGCCCGCCGCGCCGATTGGCACCGGCTGGCGGCGCTCGTCGAGTACATAGATCTGGGTATTGGCGATGGCGGTGCCGATGTGCAACGCACCACCGACCTGCACCTGCCCCGAGGTGGCAACCACGGTGGTTTCGGTCGGGCCGTAGTTATTGATCACGGCAAAGCCCGGATCACGCTCGAACTGACGCAGGCGGTCACCACCGATCAGCAACGTACGCAGGCTGGCGTGCTGACGCTCACGGCGCAGCGCCTGCTCGGCTACCGGGGTTGGCAGGAAGCTGACCTGCAGCGGCTGCTCCAGCCACCAGTCGAGCAAGGCATCGACCTCTTCGTTGGCAAGCACTGCGGGCGGCAGGTGCAGCACAGCGCCTGCGCACAGGGCCGGCCAGACTTCCCAGGCCATGGCGTCGAAACCGAAGCCGGCCACGCTGGAGGTGTGGCTACCGGCGCGCAGGGCAAAGGCCTCGCAGTGCCAGTGCACCAGGTTGGCCAGGGTACGGTGCTCGACCATCACGCCCTTGGGCTGGCCGGTAGAGCCAGAGGTATAGACCACATAGGCAAGCCCATCCGCGGCAAGGCCCGGCACCTGCGGGTCATGCTCGGCAGCGGACTGCCAGTCGCCCTGGTCCAGATCCAGGCGTGCGACGTGTGGCGGCAAGCCGTGCTGGCGCGTGTCGGCAAGCACCAGTGCCGGGGCGCTGTCCTCGAGCAGATAGGCAATACGCTCGGCCGGGTAACCGGGGTCGACCGGCACGTAGGCGGCGCCCGCCTTGAGCACCGCCAGCAATGCCACCAGGCGCTGCGGCGTGCGCGGCAGGCACAACGCAACCCGGGCACCGGGCCGCACGCCCAGGCCGATCAGGTGGTGGGCCAGGCGGTTGGCGGCACGATTGAGCTCGCCATAGCTGAGCACTTCGTCACCCTGCACTACCGCTTGAGCTTCTGGTGAGCAGGCCGCGCAGGCTTCGACCAGCGCATGCACGGTCTGGCCCTGCGGATAGCCACGGGCACTGGTGTTGAAATCGACCAGCAGGCGGCGACGTTCATCGGCACCCAGCACCGACAGGTCATCCAGCCGCGTGCCCGGCGCTTGTTCCAGGGCCGCGACCAGTTGCGCGATGCTGTTGGTCATCCACTGCGCAATACGTTCAGCGCCGATGTCGGCGACGGCCAGCACGCTCAGGGTGAACCCCTCGCCCCGGTCGTCGACACTCAAGGTCAGCGGGTAGTTGCTGCGCTCTTCGCCGCCCAGAAGACGCACACCCTGCCAGATACCCTCGCCATCGCGTGGCGCATCGGCAGCGCTGTGGCGGTAGTTGAGCAAGGCGCTGAACAGCGGTTGCCCGGCAGGTACGCCACTGCAACGCTGGGCCATGGCCAACGACGCGTGCTCATGGCCGAGCAGTGCCGACAGCCGGGCATGGGTGGCACGCACTGCTTCGGCCACCGCCACCTGGGTGTCGACCCGCAGCGGCAAGGTGTTGATGAACACGCCCAGTGCCCGGTCGGCACCCTCACCACCTTGCAGACGGCCCATCAGCACCGTGCCGAACACCACCTCGCTGCGGTTGGCCAGCACACCGAGCAGGCGCGCCCAGGCCAGATGCATCAGGCTCGCGGCGCTCACGCCCAAGGTACGCGCCTGTTCGCGCAGGCGTCGGGCCAGCGCGCCATCGAGGGCCTGGTGCGCCTCGGCGATGCCGTGGCCTTCGCCCTGAACATCCTGCTGGGCAAACGGCAGGGTCGGTTCGTCGATATCACCGAGCATGTCGCGGAAGAACGCCTCGGCGCCCGCCGCATCGCTGCCCAGACGCGACTGGGCCACGTAGTTGCGGTACGGCACCGGCGCACTCAGGTTGGCCACATCGCCAAACAGCAGGGTGTGCATTTCGGCGCCGACCACGTCCATCGCGGTGTGGTCGAGGGCCAGGTGGTGGAACAGCAGGATTGCCACGACCTGGCCGTTGCGCGGATCCTGGCTGTAGACCAGACGCATCAAGGGTGCCTGGGACAGGTCGAGCCGGTGCTGACGGGCGTCGAAGCGCGCTTGCAATTGGTCGATGACCTCGCCTTCGCCCTCCAGCTCGACTGGCATCACGGCCAGCTTCGCCTGGCGCCACACCACCTGCACCGGCTGCGCCAGGCCTTCCCAGACCAGCGAGGTGCGCAGGATGTCGTGCCGATCGATGACCTGTTGCAGGGCATCAGCCCAGGTCTGCAGGCGTTCGAGGGTGTCGAAGGCCAGGCGCGACTGCAGCAGGTAGGGGTCACCCTGTCCGGCACTCAGGTGGTGGTACAGGATGCCCTCCTGCAGTGGGGCCAGGGGATAGATCTCCTGCACATTGGCTGCTCCGCCGGGCACCGTGGCGACGATGCGCTCGATGGTGGCCTGGTCCAGTTCGACCAGGCTGAGCATGTCGGGGGTGATCTGCTGGGCGCCGGCGGGTACGCGATTGTCCGGCACCCGCACCTCGCGTCCGCTGCCCACCGCAGCGGCCAGCGCGGCCAGCGTCGGCTGGGCGAACAGCACGCGCACATCGGCGGCAAGGCCGGCCTTTCGCATGCGCTCGATCAGGCTGACCGCCAGCAGCGAATGGCCACCCAGCTCGAAGAAGTGATCGTGTCGGCCGACACGATCGACCTTGAGCACTTCGGCCCAGATCGCGGCCAGCGCGATCTCCACCTCGCCCTCAGGCGCGGCGAAGGCACGACTCACCACCGCGGCCTGGCCCGGTTGCGGCAACGCCTGGCGATCCAGTTTGCCGTTGGCGGTCAACGGCCACTGGCCGACATGGACATAGGCCGACGGCAGCATGTAGTCGGGTAACTGGCCTTGCAATTGCGCATGCAGCTCGGTGATCGGCGGGACGCGGTCTTCGGTGCTGAACCAGGCCACCAGGCGCTTGTCGCCCGGGCCCTCTTCGCGCACCAGCACCACGGCTTCCTGCACCCCGGCGCACGCCGCAAGGCGCGCTTCGATTTCACCCAGCTCGATACGGAAGCCGCGCAGCTTGACCTGTTGGTCGTTGCGGCCCAGGTAACGCAAGGTGCCGTCAGCCTGCCAACTGACCAGGTCGCCGCTACGGTACAGGCGTGCGCCCGGCGTCTGGCTGAACGGATCCTCGAAGAAGCGCTCGGCGGTCAAGGCCGGCTGATTCAGGTAGCCCAGAGCAACCCCGTCCCCGCCGATATACAGCTCACCGACGGCACCGATCGGCACCGGCTGGCGCCAGGCATCGAGCACATAGCAAAGGCTGTTGCCAATCGGCCGGCCAATCGGGATCGCCCCCTCGCCCACTGCGAGGATTTCATGGGTGGTACTGAAGGTCGTGGCTTCGGTCGGGCCATAGCCATTGAGCAGGTGCGCCGGAGCGCCTTCGCGCAGTACACGGGCAATCACCTGGGGGTCGAGCACATCGCCACCGACCATCAGGTAACGCAGCGAACGGAACACCGGCAGCAGGTGCGCGGCGTACTGGTGGAACAACCCGGCGGTCAGCCACAGCACCGTGACTTCATGCTCCAGCAATGCCTGGCCCAGGGCCTCGTGCGACAGCACCTGATGCTGATCGATCACCACCACGCGCCCGCCGTTGAGCAGCGGCGCCCAGACCTCCAGGGTGCTGGCGTCGAACGCGGGGTTGGAGGCAAAGGCCACGCGGTCCTCGCCTTGCAGGTCGGCGAAGCCGTTGTTGATGACCAGCCGCACGATCGAGCGATGGGCCACCAGAACACCCTTGGGCAGGCCGGTCGAGCCGGAGGTGTACATGATGTAGGCCGCAGCCCGCGCATCCACGGGAATGTCCAGGCCGTGGGCGGGATAGGCCGCCAGATCCAAGGTATCCAGCTCTAGCCTGCGTGTTGCGCCGACCTGCGGCTGATCGGCCTGGGTCAGCAGCAGCGTGGCACGGCTGTCTTGGAGCATGAACGCCTGACGCTCGACCGGTGCATTGGCATCCAGTGGCACATAGACCGCGCCGCACTTGATCACGGCCAACTGGCTGGCCAGCAGGTCGAAGGAGCGCGGCAGCAGCAGCGCCACACGGTGCCCCGGGCGCACGCCCAGTTCCAGCAGGTGACGAGCCAGCCGGTTGGCGTGCTGATCGAGCTCGCCGTAACGCCACTGGCGCTGACCGTGCACCACGGCAACCGCGTCCGGGGTCTGGGCGGCGTGCGCCTCGAACAAGCTCTGCACCGCGTGTTCGCGTGGGTAGGCGCGGCCGGTGGCGTTGAATCCGTGCAGCACCTGCTCGCGCGCCTCGGGCGACAGGCAGGACACCGCATGCAGGGGTGTTTCCGGAACCGTCTCCAGGGCATCGGCCAGGTTCGCCAGGGCGCTGCCCAGCAAGGCGCACACCTGAACGCCATCGACCTGCGGCACAGCCTGCACGGTCAGTTCCAGGCCCTGCCCCAGATCATCGACGTTGACCACCAGCGGATAGTTGCTGCGTTCACGCGAAGCCAACAGTTCGATGCCCGACCAACCCAGGCCATCCCCTGCGCCTTTGGCGCTGCTGTGGCGGAAGTTGAGCAAACTGGTGAACAGCGCCTGGGACGCCGGCACACCGCTGCAGCGCTGGGCCTGGGCCAGCGACGCCTGCTCGTGGCCGAGCAGGCGTGCCAGACGCTGATGGGTACGACGCACACCTTCGGCGGCACCAACGGCATCGACACTGACCCGCAGCGGCAAGGTGTTGATGAACATGCCCAGCGCCCGATCCGCCCCGGCGCCACCCTGCAGGCGGCCCAGCAGCACAGTGCCGAACACCACCTCGCTGCGCCCGCTCAGTTGCGCCAATACCTGCCCCCAGGCCTGGTGCACCAGGCTGGCGACGCTCACCCCCAGCGCGCGGGCCTGCACCCGCAGGCGCCCGGCCAGCGTGGCGTCCAGCGCCTGGTGGCTGTCGATCACCTCCACGCCATTGCCCTGCACATCGCGCAGGCCGAACACCTCGGTCGGCTCGTCGATATCTGCGAGCATCTCGCGGAACATCGCCTCATCGGCCGCAGGATCGGCATCCAGCCGCGCACGCGCCACGTAGTTGCGGTACGGCACGCTGTCGATGTGCATCGGCTGACCTTGCAGTGCGGCACCCACCTCGGCCACCAGCCGTTCGACGGCGGTATGGTCGAGCAGGATATGGTGCAGCAACAAGGTCGCCTCCAGCCGCTCACTCTGGGCATGACGCACCAGTTGCATCAACGGCGCGCACGTCAGGTCCAGGCGATGCAGGTCGGCCTGCTCGCTGATGCGCAGTTGCGCCTGGCGATGCACCACCTGCACCGCTTCCTGCAGTCCCTCCCAGTGCAGGCTGGTGCGCAGGATATCGTGACGGGCGATCACCAAATCCAGCGCCTTGACGAAGCCTTGCAGCTCCACTTCGCCGGCAAAGGCGAAGCGTGCCCGCAACACGTAGGGGTCGGCGCCGGAACTGGCCAGATGGTGGTAGAGAATGCCCTGCTGCAGCTGTGCCAGGCCGTAGATGTCCTGGACATTGGTCGTCCCCCCCGGAATGCCGGCGGTCAATGTGTCGATCTCGTCCTGGCTGAGGTCGGCCAGTGGCAGCATGTGCGGTTCGATGCGCAGGCAGTTCGCCGGAATGCGGTTGATCGGCACCTGCGTCGGTAGATCGGCGCTCACCGCAGCCGCCAGCGCCGACAACGTCGGTTGGCCGAACAGCACGCGCACGTCGGCCGCCAGTTCCTGCTGACGCATGCGCTCCACCAGTTTGACCGCCAACAGCGAGTGGCCGCCCAGCTCGAAGAAGTTGTCGTGCCGGCCCACCTGCTCCAGGCCCAGCAATTGCTGCCAGATCGCCGCGATGCGTTGCTCCACTTCCCCGTGCGGCGCTTCGAAGGCGCGACGGGCGAAGGCCTCGCCATCGGGCTCGGGCAAGGCCTTGCGGTCGAGCTTGCCATTGGCGGTCAGCGGGAAGCTTTCCAGGCGCACGAAGGCCGCCGGCACCATGTACTCGGCCAGGTGGCACAGCAGGCTGTCACGCAGCGCGGCAGCATCGGGCTCGGCGCCTGCGGCGGCCAGCCAGTAAGCGACCAGGCGCTGCTCGCCGGCGCTGTCGCGACGTGCCATGACCACGGCCTCGCGTACCCCCGCACAAGCCGCCAGGCGTGCTTCGATCTCGCCCAGCTCGATGCGGAAGCCACGAATCTTCACCTGATCGTCGTTGCGGCCCAGGTAATCCAGGCTGCCATCGGCGGCCCAGCGCGCCAGGTCGCCAGTCTTGTACAGACGCCCGCCAGGGTTGAACGGGTCGGCGATGAAGCGCTCGGCACTGAGCGCTTCGCGGTTCAGGTAGCCGCGGGCGACACCGGCACCGCCCACGTACAGCTCACCGGTGACACCGGTCGGCACAGGCTGGCGGCGGGCGTCGAGTACATAGAGCTGCAGGTCGGGAATGCGCGAACCGATCGGGCTTACCCCAACCAGTTGCGCGTCGGCGGCCTGCAACGGTCGGTAGGTGACGTGCACGGTGGTTTCGGTGATGCCGTACATATTCACCAGACGCGTACCGGCATTGCCGATGCGCGCGTACCAGGGTTTGAGCATCCCGGGCTCCAACGCCTCACCGCCAAAGATCACCTGGCGCAGGGAGTGTTGCAGTTCGCTGCGCTCCTGCGCTGCGATCAGTTGGCGGAAGGCACTGGGCGTCTGGTTGAGAACGCTGACGCCCGTGCGGCAAAGCAAGGCATAGCACTCGTCCGGCGAGCGACTGATGCGTTGCGGCACGATCAGCAACTGGCCTCCGAAGGCCAGCGCGCCCCAGATTTCCCACACCGAGAAGTCGAAGGCGAAGGAGTGGAACAGCGCCCAGGTGTCCTGGCGGTTGAAGGCGAACCAGTCGTGGGTCGCCGAGAACAGGCGCGAGACATTGCCATGCTCGACCATCACGCCCTTGGGCAGCCCGGTGGAGCCGGAGGTGTAGATTACATAGGCCAGGTGCGAAGGCAGCAGCCCGGCGAGCTTCGGATTGCCGGTGGGCTGTAGCTGCAACGACGGGTCGTCCAGGTCGATCACCGGTGCCGTTACCTCGCCCAGCAGTGCCAGGCTGTCGGCCTGGGTGAGGATGGCCCGCGGGGCACTGTCGCTCAGGGTGAAGGCAATGCGCTCGGCAGGATAGGCAGGGTCGATAGGCACATAGCCCGCACCGGCCTTGAGCACGCCCAGCAGGCCGACCAGCATGCCCAGGCCGCGCTCGACGCAGATCGCCACGCGGTCATCCGGGCCGATGCCCAGTTCGATCAGGCGATGAGCGAGCTGGTTGGCCCGCTGGTTGAGTTCGCCGTAGCTCAGGCTCTGCTGCTCGAAGATCAGCGCAGTGTCCTGCGGGCGCGCCTGGGCGTGGGCCTCGAAGCGCTGGTGCACCAGCGGCGTCAGGGCGAACTCGAGCAAGGGACGGTTCTGGCCATGGATCAGTTGCTCACGCTCGTCGGCAGGCAGGATATCGATCCCGTTCAGCGGAGCATCCGGGTCGTTGTCCAGGGCCTCGACGATCTGCTCGAGTGCCCGCGCCAGGTAACCCGCGATCCGCTGGGCGCCCAGCCCGCCGCCGACCAGGGCGGTGATGCGCAGGTCTTCGCCGAGGTCGTCGATGTTGATCGTCAGCGGGTAGTTGGTGCGTTCTTCGGCGCCCAGCACCTGGATGCCAGGGGCGATGTCGATGACTTCGGCGGCGTCGGCGGCATCGCTATGGCGGTAGTTGAGGACGGTGTTGAACAGCGGCGCAGGCGCCGCCACCGCGCTGCAACGCTGGGCCAGCGCCAGCGGCGCCTGTTCATGGCCGAGCACGCCGGTCAAGCGTGTGTGAGTCGCCTGCAACCCCTGGCGCACGCCCTGCTCGCCGACGTCGATGCGCAGCGGCAGGGTGTTGATGAACATGCCCAGCGCCTGTTCGCCGCCCTCGCCGGCTTCCATGCGCCCGAGCAGCACGGTGCCGAACACCACCGCCTCGCGCCCCGACAACTGGCCCAGGACACGGGCAAGGCCCAGGTGAGTGATGGCTGCAGGGCTCACGCCCAGACGGCGTGCCTGGGCGCGCAGGCGCAGGCTCAGCCCACGCTCGAGGGTCAGGCGGGCGTCTTCCACCGACGGGTCCTCGATCTCGGCCACGCCAAAGGCCAGGGTAGGTTCGTCGATATCGGCCAGCATCGCGGTGAAGAACGCTTCATGCGCCGGCACGTCCAGCGCCTGACGCGCCTGCGCCAGGAGGTTGCGAAACGGCACCGCCGGCCCGACCTGTTCGGCATTGCCGGCCAGCCAGGCGCCGATCTCGCGGCGCACGATGTCGAGTGCGGTGTGATCCATCACCATGTGGTGGAACAGCAACAGGGCGACGACCTCCTCGCCCTTACCCCGGGCATGCACCAGGCGCAACAGCGGAGCCTGGCGCAAGTCGAGGCGATAGTGGCGGGAGTCATGCAGTCTGCGCAATTGCGCCAGCGGCTCGTCCTGGCCAGGCAGTTGCAGCGCTTCGCGCCCCAGCGGAGCTTCGCGCCAGACCACCTGCACCGGCTCGTCCAGGCGCTCCCAGTACATCGAGGTGCGCAGGATGTCGTGGCGCTGGATCACCCAGTCCAGCGCATCGGCGAAGGCGTCCAGATGCGCCTGGTCGGCAAAGCGCAGTTGTGCCTGCAACAGATAGGGGTCGCCGGCATCGGCCGACAGGTGGTGGTAGAGCATGCCCTCCTGCAGCGGGGCCAGGGGATAGATGTCCTGCACGTTGGCCGCGCCGCCGGGAATGCTGGCGACAATGCGGTCGATGGCCTGCTGGTCGAGGTCCACCAGCGGCAGCATCTGCGGGGTGATCTTGAACGCCGGGCTCAGCCAGTCGTCATTCTGTTGGGCGAGCATCTCCAGCAACGCCGGCTTGTGTGCGGCCAATGCATCCCACAGGGCGTCCTCCAGGGCATCGTCGTCACCATGGACGACGAGGTCCTGATCGTCACGCTGAAGTCGGATTGCACGGGTGGAGAGCACAGCCATCAGTTCGCTGAAGCGCATGGGTAAGCATCCTGCTTTTGCCAGTCGGAAATGGCGCCAAGCTAAAGGATCAGGGGTGCAAGGGGTGACAGGGTAAGGGGGGACAAAGCGCGGACTATAAATAAACGAATAAGAATATGAATTCTTATTCCTTTTATGCGGTTAAAACTTCCTCTATAACGTTCCCAACTGTGCAGCAGCCAACACCGGCCAACTGTTTGCAGCGCAACACCCGATCAACAACCCCGCTGCTCCGGCAACACGGCGGTTGTCGCAGAAAACGCGGCAACGCGTTGATTCAAAAGGCATCGAAACTTCGGCACGACGATTGCTCAAGCAAAGTCCCCCGCTCACCCGAACAGGAGACTCGCCATGAGCACCCCCTTGAACGTCGTTGCCCTCTCAGGTGGTACTTCCCGCCCTTCGCGCACCCTGGCATTGACCGAAGCCATCCTCGCCGAGCTTGGCCAGCATCTGCACATCCGGCCGCACCTCATCGAGCTGGGCGATATTGCCCGCCCACTGGGTGCTGCACTGTGGCGTAGCGAACTGCCCGACACCGTCGAGCAGCAACTGCAGCACATCGAACAGGCCGACCTGCTGGTGGTGACCACGCCGGTCTACCGGGGCAGCTTCCCGGGGCACTTCAAGCACCTGTTCGACCTGATCGGCCAGGACGCCCTGGTCGACACCCCGGTATTGCTGGCCGCAACCGGCGGCAGCGAGCGCCACGCGCTGGTGCTGGATCATCAGTTGCGCCCCCTGTTCAGTTTCCTGCAGGCACTGACCTTGCCCATCGGCGTCTATGCCAGTCAGGCCGAGCTGCAGGACTATCGCGTTTCCAGTGATGCCCTGGCTGCGCGCATCGGCCTGGCCGCCGAACGTGCCGTACCACTGTTCGCCCCCCACCATCAGCTGCGCAAGAGTGCCTGAGTGACCGCCATGAATGCACCCGTGACCCCCACCACGCGTCCGGCGCTTGCCATTGCCCGCGACCTGGCCGCCCAATTCGCCCTCACGGCTGTCGAACGCGACGAACGCGGCGGCACCCCCAAGGCCGAGCGTGATGCCCTGCGCGACAGCGGCCTGCTGTCACTGGCCATTCCCACGGCCTTCGGTGGCCAGGGCGCGAGTTGGCGCGAAACCTTCGATGTGGTGCGTGAGTTCGCCCGGGTCGACAGTTCCATTGCCCACGTGTTCGGTTTCCACCACCTGATGCTGGCCACCGTGCGCCTGTTCTCCCGCCCTGACCAATGGCAACCCTGGTTCGAGCAGACCGCGCGCAAGCATTGGTTCTGGGGCAATGCCCTCAACCCGCTGGATACGCGAACCCAGGCCAAGCATTTCGAGGGGTGGTGCGAATTCTCCGGCAAGAAGAGCTTCTGCTCCGGCGCCAGCGACTCGGAAATGCTCATCGCCTCGGCGGTGGACGAGCGCGCCGGCGGCAAGTTGCTGATCGCGGCAATCCCCAGTGGCCGTACCGGCATCAGCCTGCACGGTGACTGGGACAACATCGGCCAACGCCAGACCGACAGTGGCAGTGCCACCTTCGAACGGGTGCGGGTCGAGCACAACGAACTGCTGCTCGACCCCGGCCCGCTGAGCACGCCGTTCGCCGCCTTGCGTCCGTTGATCGCGCAACTGCACTTCGCCAACCTGTTCCTGGGTATCGCCGAAGGCGCCTTCGACGAAGCGCGCCAGTACACGCTGAAGGAGAGTCGCCCCTGGTTCCGTTCCAGCGCCAGTGAGAGCCGCGAAGACCCCTATGTGCTGCGCCACTATGGTGAGTTCTGGGTGGGTCTGGAAAGCGTGCGCCTGCTGATCCGCCGCGCCAGCGACCAGCTCGATGCAGCCTGGGCCCTCGAACACAACCTGAGCGCCGAGGCGCGTGGCGACCTGGCCCTGGCCATCGGCACCGCCAAGGTTGCCGCAACGCGCCACGGGCTGGACATCTGCAACCGCCTGTTCGAAGTCACCGGCGCCCGCGCCACCCATGCCTCACTGCGCTTCGACCGGCACTGGCGCAACCTCAGGACCCAGACCCTGCACGATCCGGTGGACTACCGCATCCATGAGCTCGGCGAGTGGGCGCTGAACGACAAACGCCCTGCCCCGTCCTTCTATTCCTAAAGGCACGTCCATGCAATTGCTGACCCTCCCCCCTTCACCGTCATTGGCTACCTCGATCAGGGCGACCGCACAGGTCTTCGAAGACCCCAGGTCGCAGGCGCTGCTCGCCCACCTGCAACAGGTCGCTCCCAGCGAGGCCAGCGTCCTGATCATTGGCGAGACCGGCACGGGCAAGGAGTTGGTCGCACGCCACATCCACAACCTCAGCGCTCGCCGCGACGGCCCGTTCGTTGCGGTCAACTGCGGCGCCTTTTCCGAGTCGCTGGTCGAGGCCGAGCTGTTCGGCCATGAGAAAGGCGCCTTCACCGGCGCCCTGGCGTCCAAGGCCGGCTGGTTCGAGGAGGCGAACGGCGGCACGTTGTTCCTCGATGAAATCGGCGACCTGCCGCTGCCCATCCAGGTCAAGCTGCTGCGCGTGCTGCAGGAGCGCGAGGTGGTGCGCCTGGGGTCACGCAAGAGCATTCCGATCAATGTGCGGGTACTGGCCGCCACCAACGTGCAACTTGAAAAGGCGATCAACGCCGGGCACTTTCGCGAAGACCTGTACTACCGCCTGAACGTTGTCACCCTCTCGCTGCACCCGCTGCGTGAGCGGCCGGGCGATATCCTGCCGCTGTCGCGCCACTTCATTCGCAGCTACAGCGAACGCCTGGGCTACGGCCCGGTGGAGCTGGCAGCCGACGCCCAGGCAAAGCTTGTGGCCTATAGCTGGCCGGGCAACATCCGCGAGCTGGAGAATGTGATTCACCACAGCCTGCTGACCTGCGGCGACGGGTTGATCCATGCCCGCGACTTGCGCCTGTCGAACCTGCGCCTGGAGCGTCAGGACGATCCGCCTTCGACGGCCTCTGCCAGCAGGGGCGGCGGCATCGATGAACTGCTGCAGCAGGCGTTCAGCCGGTTGTACGAGGAACAGCCGGGCGACCTGTACGAGAAGGTGGAGAATGCGTTGCTGCGCTCGGCCTATCGCTTCTGCCATTACAACCAGGTGCATACCGCGCAGTTGCTGGGGCTGTCGCGCAACGTCACGCGCACGCGGCTGATCGCCATTGGCGAGCTGGTGGTGAACAAGCGCCGCGCACCGGAGCAGCCGCTGGACAACCGGATGGTGCGCCTGTCGATCTGATCGCGTCATTGCCTGCGCCCATGGCCTTGCGCTGGCGAGGCCTGCGTCACCCGCCGTGGTGCGCTTTTCGCGGGTAAACCCGCTGCTGCACGTAAATCTCTCCCCACGCCATTCGTCCACCTGATACCCGAACCCTGCCCGGCGCCGCCCTTTGCCCGCCAGGCGGTTGCGATCAGCCCTGCAACGAGATGGCAATGACCAAGACCCGCTCCCGCAAAGCCCTGTACATAGGCCTGCCTCTGGCCCTGGTGGCCGCCCTGGGCAGTGCCGCCGGCTACTTCTACTGGCAACGCCAGGATGCCGGCTACCCGCACAAGATCGTCGAACAGGCCAACGCCCTGCATGAACACATGCTCTCGTTCGACAGCCATATCACGGTGCCGCTGGACTTGGGCAGCGCCGGCAACGAGATCGACAAGGATGGCCCGGGGCAGTTCGACCTGGTCAAGGCCAATCGCGGTCGTCTTTCCGGTGCGGCCCTTACCATCTTCGGCTGGCCAGAGATCTGGAACGGCCCCAACGCCCCGCACCGCCCAACCCCGGGCTTCGTCGACGAGGCGCGCCAGCAGCAGGAAGTGCGCTACAAGATCATCAGCGGCATGGTCCGCGACTTCCCCAACCAGGTCGGTATCGCCTATACCCCCGACGACTTCCGGCGCCTGAACGGCGAAGGCAAGTTCGCCATCTTCATCAGCATGCTCAACGCCTACCCGCTGGGCCATGACCTGTCCCAGCTCGATCTGTGGGCTGCTCGCGGCATGCGCATGTTCGGCTTCAGCTACACCGGCAACAACGACTGGGCCGACTCCTCGCGCCCACTGCCGTTCTTCAATGACACCGCCGACGCCCTGGGCGGCCTGTCGCCCTTGGGTGAGCAGGCGGTCAAGCGACTCAACGACCTGGGCGTGATCATCGATGTCTCGCAGATGTCGACCCTGGCCCTGGAAGACGTCGTGCGCCTGAGCCGCGCGCCAATCGTGGCCTCGCATTCCGCGCCACGGGCGCTGGTGGACATCCCGCGCAACCTCTCCGACAAGGAAATGCAACTGATCAAGGACAGCGGCGGCGTGATCCAGGTGGTCGGCTTCGGCCAGTACCTCAAGCCGCTGGAAAAGCCGGTGCTGGAAAAACTCGAGGCGCTGCGCGCGCGCTTCGACCTGCAGCCGCTGCAGGGCCTGGCCAATGCCTTGATGCCGGGCGATGCGGTGATCGCCATCTGGCCTGAGTCACGTTTCGGCGAGTACGCCAGCAGCCTGTACGGGATTCTTGAAGAAGAACCCAAGGCGACCCTCAAGCAGTACGCGGACGCCATCGACTACACGGTGAAGAAAGTGGGTATCGACCACGTCGGCCTCAGCTCGGACTTCAACGACGGCGGCGGCCTCGATGGCTGGAAGGATGTCAGCGAGACCCGCAATGTCACCGCCGAGCTGCTCAGCCGCGGCTACAGCGAAACCGATATCGCCAAACTTTGGGCGGGCAACTTCCTGCGGGTCTGGGACCAGGTGCAAAAAGCCGGTCAACCTGTCGCCACCACCCAACACTGATCAAGGCCTGCCCGCATGAGCAACCGTCGTACCTTTCTCAAGCAGGCCGGCCTGGTCGCCGCAAGCCTGCCGCTGCTGCCTGGCGCCCTGGCTGCAACCTCGTCGCCAGCAGCGCTCACCGGCACGGACAAATGGCGCAACCTGCGCACGTTGTTCCCGCTGGACCCGGACATTGCCCACTTCGCCAACTTCCTGGTCACCGCCCACCCGCGTCCGGTGCAGGAAGCGATCGACCGCCACCGCGCCGACCTCGACCGCAACCCCGCCGCCCTGATGGACTGGGAAAGCCAGTACGAATGGCAGCGCGAGGACGAAGTGCGTGACTGGGCCGCACGCTACCTGGAAGTCGGCCCGCGGCAGATTGCCCTGACCGGCAGCACCACCGAAGGCCTGGCCATGATCTATGGCGGCCTGCAGGTCGGCGCGAAGCAGGAAATCCTGACCACCGAGCACGAGCATTACTCCACCCACAAGACCCTGGCTTTCCGTACCCAGCGCCAGGGTACGCAGGTGCGCAAGATCCGCCTGTTCGACAACCCCTGGGAGGTGTCCACCGACCAGGTGCTGACCACCCTGGAGCGCAACATCCGCCCCGAGACCCGCGTGCTGGGCATGACCTGGGTGCACTCGAGCAGCGGCGTCAAGCTGCCGGTCGGCGAGATCGGCGAACTGGTGCGCCGTCACAACCGCGACCGCAGCGAGGCCGAGCGCATCCTCTACGTGGTCGATGGCGTGCATGGCTTCGGCGTGGAAAACCAGCGCTTCGCCGACTTCAACTGCGACTATTTCATCGCCGGCACCCACAAGTGGATGTTCGGCCCGCGCGGCACCGGCATCATCTGCGCAGCCTCGACCAGCATGGATCACCTCACCCCCAGCGTCGCCACCTTCTCCCGCGATGAAGACTTCGCCACCATCATGACCCCAGGCGGCTACCACGCCTTCGAATACCGCTGGTCGCTGGGCGAGGCGTTCAAGCTGCACCTGCAACTGGGCAAGGCCGATGTGCAGGCGCGCATCCACCAGCTCAACGCCCGGCTCAAGGAGCGCCTGCTTGAAGATCGTCGCATCGAGCTGGTGACGCCTCGCAGCGCGCAGTTCTCGGCAGGTTTCACCTTCTTCCGTGTGCCCGGCAAAGACCCTGATGCCTTCGCCGCCAAGCTGATCGCCGGCAAGGTGATGTGCGATGCCGTCGAACGCGACGTTGGCCCTGTCATCCGCCTGGCGCCAGGCCTGCTCAACGACGAGCAGCAGATCGACCGGGTCATGAACCTGATTACCCAGCAACTTTGAACAAGGCATCTCCCATGAGCGCACCTCTGCACCGCCTCACCCTGGCCGCCGTGCTGGCCGCCTGCAGCCTGCCGGCCCTGGCCGCGCAGCCGTCGGACAAGCCCGGCACAGTGTTCCGCGACTGCGACAAGACCTGCCCGGAAATGGTCGTGCTGCCTGCCGGCACCTTCACCATGGGCACCCCGCCCGACGAGATGGGCCGCCAGGACGACGAAGGTCCACAGCACCCGGTGACTTTCGCCAAGCCGTTCGCCATCAGTCGCTTCCAGATCACCGCCGGTGAATGGGCCGACTACCAGAAGGCCACTGGCATCGTCATCGCCGACGGCGACGATCGTCATGGGCGGCGCTGCACCAACAGCAAGCCCAGCTACCCGCAAGGCCCTCGCCAGCCGGCGGTGTGCATGAGCTACGTCGACATCGAGCGCTATGTCGCCTGGCTGTCGAAGAAGACCGGCAAGCGCTACGCCATGGTCAGCGAAGCCCAGCGCGAATACGCCGCACGCGGCGGCAGCACCGGCATGTTCCCGTTCGAGCCGGACGCCAACTTCGAGATCAGCAAGAACGCCAACGTCTACGGCCCCAAGGATGGCTACAGCTTCAGCTCGCCGGTCGGCAGCTTCCCGGCCAACGCCTTCGGCGTATACGACATGCACGGCAATGTCTACGAATGGGTCGCCGACTGTTACCACGACAGCTATTTCGGCGCCCCCGCCGACGGCAGCGCGCGCACCGAGGCGGGCTGCAAGCAGATCTCCATCCGTGGCAACGACTGGGGTGAAGCGCCGATCTTCTCGCGTTCAGGCAACCGCAACACCACGGTACGCGAAGACCGTGGCGACTGGCTTGGTTTCCGGGTAGCCCGCGAGCTCTGAGACGCCACGCGGCGGTAAATTCTCCCACCCCCGGCTCGTTCCTATCGGTGTACTTGCGCAGGACTCGGGGCGCCCCACGCGGCGCCCCCACTCGACCATCCAAGGAACCGCAACCATGAGCCAGACCTCTTCGCCCGACAAAATCCACGACCTCATCGGCGTTGGCTTCGGCCCTTCCAACCTGGCACTGGCCATTGCCCTGGAAGAGCTCGCCGAAACCAACGGCCACGCCCTCGACGCGCTGTTCATCGACAAGCAGAGCGACTATCGCTGGCACGGCAATACCCTGGCTACCCAGAGCGAGCTGCAGATCTCCTTCCTCAAGGACCTGGTCTCGCTGCGCAATCCCACCAGCCCCTACAGCTTCGTCAATTACCTGCACCAGAAGCAGCGCCTGGCCGACTTCATCAACTTGGGCACCTTCTACCCTTGCCGCCTGGAGTACAACGACTACCTGCGCTGGGCCGCCGAGCATTTCGCCACCCAGGCGGTGTATGGCGAAGAAGTGCTGCGCATCGAACCGGAACTGCGTGATGGCCGGGTCGATCACCTGCGCCTGGTCTCGCGTGACCAGCACGGCCAGGAGCACCAGCGCCGGGCCCGCTCGGTGGTGGTCGGCAGCGGCGGCACGCCCAAGGTTCCCGATGCCTTCCGCCCGTTCAAGAACGACCCGCGCGTGTTCCACCACTCCCAGTACCTGAGCGCCCTCCAGCAACTGCCGTGCAACAGCGGCAAGCCCATGCGCATCGCCGTGATCGGCTCGGGCCAGAGCGCCGCCGAGGCCTTCATCGACCTCAACGACAGCTACCCGTCGGTCAAGGTCGACATGATCCTGCGCGCCTCGGCACTCAAGCCTGCCGACGACAGCCCCTTCGTCAATGAAATCTTCGCCCCCGAGTACACCGACCTGGTGTTCAACCAGCCGCACGCCGAACGCGAGAAACTGATCGGCGAGTACCACAACACCAACTACTCGGTGGTCGACGTCGACCTGCTCGAGCGCATCTACGGCATCCTGTATCGCCAGAAAGTCGCCCATCAGTATCGCCATGCCGTGCTGTGCCGCCGCACCATCGAAGCAGTGGTAGACACCGCCGAAGGCATCGAGCTGACCCTGCGCGACCTGGCCACCGATGTCCGCCAGACCCACCGCTACGACGCGGTGATCCTCGCCACCGGCTACGAGCGTCGCTCCCACCGCGACCTGCTGGCTCCGCTGCAGCAGCACCTGAAAGACTTCGAGGTCGACCGCGACTATCGCGCCCTGGCGAGCCCCGAGTTCGGTGCCAGCGTCTACCTGCAAGGCTTCTGCGAAGCCTCGCACGGGCTCAGCGACACCCTGCTGTCGGTGCTGCCGGCACGTGCCGCAGAAATCGGTCAGTCGCTGTATCAGCACCTGGGCAAGCACGCCAGCAACGCCCCGGCCGCACTGCGCATGACCAGCGCCTGAAGACAGGAACCTTCCGATGAGCAAACAACCCCGTGGGGCCGTGCGCGAGCTGCTGACGCTGCTGCGGCCCTTCTGGCCGGTGGTCGCCCTGTCGATTGCCCTGGGCATGGTCGGTGGCTTGAGCGTCACCGCCCTGTTGGCCACCATCAACAACGGGCTGCACACCGAAGGCGGGCTGAGCCAGGGGCTGGTGCTGGGCTTCGTCGGGCTGTGCGCCCTGGCGTTGGTCAGCAGCATCCTCTCCGACATCGGCACCAACCAGGTGGGCCAGCACATCATCGCCAAGCTGCGCAAGGAGCTGGGCGAGAAGGTGCTGGCGGCACCGATCGAACAGATCGAGCGCTTTCGCAGCCACCGCCTGATCCCGGTCCTGACCCACGATGTGGACACCATCAGCGACTTCGCTTTCGCCTTCGCGCCACTGGCGATTTCGCTGACCGTCACCCTGGGCTGCCTGGGCTACCTGGCGATGCTGTCCTGGCCGATGTTCCTGATGATGCTGGCCGCGCTGGCCATCGGCATCGCTATCCAGTCGGTGGCGCAGTCCCGCGGTATTCGTGGGTTCATGGCAGCGCGCGATGCCGAAGACCAGTTGCAGAAGCACTACAGTGCAATCGCCGCCGGTGCCAAGGAGCTGCGTATCCACCGCCCGCGCCGCCAGCGCATGTTCCAGCATGGCATCAGCGATACCGCCGAGCGGATCCGCGATCTGCAGACACGCTCGATCAACACCTTCGTGGTCGCCAAGAGCCTGGGCTCGATGCTGTTCTTCGTGGTCATCGGTCTGGCCCTGGTGCTGCAGTCGCTGTGGCCCAGTGCCGATGCCAGCGTCATGAGCGGTTTCGTGCTGGTGCTGCTGTACATGAAAGGGCCGCTGGAACACCTGATCAGCACCCTGCCGATCATCGGCCGGGCGCGCATCGCCTTCCAGCGCATTGCCGAGCTGTCGGAGCGTTTCGCCACCCCCGAGCCTCACCTGTTGCTGGCCGACTCCGGACAGGCCGCAGCGCAGGTGCACAGCCTGGAGTTGAGCAATGTCGGCTTTGCCTTCCCGCCGGTAGGTGATGCGCGCCCCTTCACCCTTGGGCCTGTGAACCTAAAGATCGCCCAGGGCGACATCGTGTTCATCGTCGGCGAAAACGGCTGCGGCAAGACCACCCTGATCAAGCTGCTGCTGGGGCTCTATGCCCCCCAGCAGGGCCAGATCAAGGTCAATGGCAAGGCTGTGGATGCCAAATCGCGGGACGATTACCGCCAGCTGTTCACCACGGTCTTCGCCGACTACTACCTGTTCGACGATCTGGTGCAGGGTGACCAGGCGATTCCCGAGGATGCCAACCAGTACCTGGAGCGCCTGGAAATCGCCCACAAGGTCAAGGTCAGCGACGGCCAGTTCAGCACCACCGACCTGTCCACCGGGCAACGCAAGCGCCTGGCGCTGGTCAATGCCTGGATCGAACAACGCCCGGTGCTGGTCTTCGACGAATGGGCCGCCGACCAGGATCCGACCTTCCGCCGCATCTTCTATACCGAGCTGCTCCCGGACCTCAAGCGCCTGGGCAAGACCATCATCGTGATCTCCCACGATGACCGCTACTTCGACATGGCCGACCAGCTCGTGAGGCTGGAGGCCGGCAAGGTCGTCGAGGAGCTAACACACGCCTGAAAAAAACAGAACCGGATTTTTCCGGTTCTTCTGTGTTTGTGCGTCTCACTGGATGTAATGCAAATCATTATCTACAACATAATCATAGAGTCTGCCAATGCACTTCTTCCCTACCCTTCGCCCGTTGTCTAAGGCCATGCTTGTCCGGCGCCTCATGGCGTCCGGCTTGCCCGCCACCGCTGTCGGCATGATGCTGGCGGCGCCGATGGTTGCCCAGGCCCAGCAAGTGGCCTTCAACATTCCCCAGCAGGCGCTTGGTAGCGCGTTGATTGCGTTTGGGCAGCAAAGCCAGTGGCAACTGCTCTACTCCCCCGACCAGATCAGCGGCCTGCGCAGCACCGCGGTCAAGGGTTCGCTGGAGCCCGATGCCGCGTTGCGCCAATTGCTCGGCGGCACGGGCCTTGGCTACAGCGTCAACGGCACCACAGTGACCATCAGCGGCCGTAGGGAAGGCGGCGCGGTGGAACTGGGGGCGACCAACGTCAACGCCGGCGTACTGGGCGAGACCACCGAAGGCACAGGCTCGTACACCACAGGCTCGATGAGCACGGCGACCAAGTTGCCGACGTCCCTGCGCCACACGCCGCAGTCGGTTACGGTACTGACCCGCCAGCGCATGAACGACCAGAACATGCAGACCCTCGAAGACGTCTCGCTGTATACCCCTGGCCTCACCCTGCGCAAGACCGGCGGTGAACGTCCGACCTTCTACTCGCGCGGCACCTCGGTCGACAACATCATGATCGACGGCTTGCCGGTGGCCTACGACACCGACACCCTCGGCACCTCGATGCTGTCGATGTTCGATCGCGTGGAAGTGGTGCGCGGGGCCTCCGGCCTGATGGTCGGCGCCGGCAACCCGTCGGGTACGCTGAACCTGATCCGCAAGCGGCCGACCGTCGAGCCGCAGATGTCGATCACCACCAGCGCAGGCTCGTGGAACAACTTTCGGACCGAGCTCGACGCCAGCAGCAAGCTGAACGACAGTGGCAGCATACGCGGTCGCGCTGTCGTCGCCCTGCAGGACAAGGACAGCTTCGTCGACGACTACAGCAACAAACGCCAGTTGATGTATGGCATCACCGAATTCGACCTGACTGAGGACACCACCCTCACCCTGGGCGGCTACTACAACCGCGAGGACAACCCTGGCGCCGATTGGTCCGGCCTGCCGACCTTCGCCAACGGCAATTTCCTGCCGATCTCCCGCTCGCACCGCATGAGCCCGTCCTGGACCTACTGGGACAAGAAGAACAAGAGCGTCTTCGCCGAGATCGAGCACCGCTTCGACAACGACTGGAAGCTGCGCCTGAACACCACCTGGCTGCGTGGCGAGATGGACATGCTCGGCACCAGCTTCTATCGCCTCGACCAGGCCGCCGACACGCTGCAGCTCAACGTAGGCCGCTACACCTACGAGCACACCCAGAAGAGCGTCGATGGCTATGTCAGCGGCCCGTTCAGCCTGTTCGGTCGCACCCATGAACTGGTGCTCGGTGGCAGCTACCGCCACGACCGCACCGACGACGGCCCTGGCGGCGGCCCGCTGGGCACCTTCGATTACCCGGTCGATCCGCTGTCGTTCGACTTCGGCTCGGTGCCCAAGCCCGAGATCGACTTCAACTGGTCGCGCAAGGGCAAGGTCGAGCAGTCCAGCACCTACGCCACCGTTCGCTTCAACATCCAGGACGACCTCAAGCTGACTCTTGGCTCGCGTCTGGACTGGTATGAATACGAACAGCAGACCCAATCCGGCACCTACGCCTTCGGCAACAGCTCCAAGGCCACCCGCGAGTTCACGCCCTATGCCGGCGTGGTCTACGACCTGAACGACACCTACTCGGTGTACGCCAGCTGGACGCGCATCTTCAAGCCACAGGAAGCCCGCTCGGCCACCGGCTCCATCCTCGATCCGGTCACCGGCAGCAACTACGAGACCGGCATCAAGGGCGAATACTTCGGCGGCGCCCTGAACGTGAGCCTGGCCTACTTCCAGTTGAACCAGGAAAACCTCGCCAAGGCCCTGCCACAGTCGTCCTGCCCGGACCTCTCCGACGGCTGCTACGAGGCGGCGGGCGAAGTCGAGACCAAGGGCGTCGAGCTGGAAGTGCAAGGCATGCTCGCCGAGGGCTGGCAGGCGTCGGTCGGCTACACCTATGCCGCCGCCAAGTACACCAAGGAAACCGGTACTCAACAGAAGGGCGACCGCTTCGACAGCGACACCCCTTACAACCTGTTCAAGGTCAACACCGTTTACCAGTTGCCGGGTGACCTGAGCCAGTGGAGCATCGGTGGCGGCTTCCGCACCCAGAGCCGGGCCTACACCAGCTTCGGTGTGCAGCAGGGCGGCTACAGCGTGACCGACCTGATGACCGCCTACCGGATCAACAAGCACTTCACCGTGCAAGGCAATCTGAACAACGTGTTCGACAAGCGTTACTACCAGAACATCAGCAACCCGGCCGGGGCCAACATCTTCGGCGATCCACGCAACTTCACCGTCACCATGAGGTGGACGCTGTAACCCTTGCTACATCGGGCCTGCCAGCCAGGCCCGATGTGCTCTGAGGCAGTCGAAACGCCCGCTGCGCGAAGCAATCACCGGCTATTCATGACTCCAGGTCAAAAGACCTTGCCCCGCGCCCCTCTTAATCAACCCCGCTGCAACCTTCAAACTGCTCCCCACTCGAATGGTCGATGTATCCAGGCGCCAATGCCTCTCGATCGACCCCGAATTCCCCCACAGCAGGAGCAGATCCATGAGCATTCCATCCTTCGGCCTCGGCACTTTCCGTCTCACCGGCCAAGCCGTCATCGACTCGGTCAAGTCCGCACTGGAGCTGGGCTACCGTGTCATCGACACCGCGCAGATCTACAAGAACGAAGCCGACGTCGGCCAGGCCATCGCCGAAAGCGGTGTGCCTCGTGACGAGCTGTTCATCACCACCAAGATCTGGACCGACAGCTACGCTGCCGACAAGCTGGTCCCCAGCCTGCGCGAGAGCCTGGCCAAGCTGCGCACCGATTATGTCGACCTGACCCTGATCCATTGGCCAGCCCCAGGCAACGGTGTCGAGCTGCGCGAGTTCATGGGCGCCCTGGCCGAAGCCAAGAAACTTGGCCTGACCCGCCAGATCGGCATCTCGAACTTCAACATCGAGTTGACCCGCCAGGCCATCGAGGTGGTCGGCAAGGGCGAGATCGCCACCAACCAGATCGAGCTCAGCCCGTACCTGCAGAACCGCAAGCTCACGGCTTTTCTCAAGGAACAGGGCATCACCGTCACGTCCTACATGACTCTGGCCTATGGCAAGGTGCTCAAGGACCCGGTACTGGCCAAGATCGCTACCAAGCACAAGGCCACGGTGGCCCAGGTCGCCCTGGCGTGGGCCCTGCAGCTTGGCTATGCCGTCATCCCCTCCTCCACCAAGCGCGAGAACCTGGCCAGCAACCTGCTTGCCCGTGACCTGCGCCTGGACGAAGAAGACATGGCGCAGATCGCAGACCTGGAACGCAACGGCCGCGAGGTCAGCCCGGATGGCCTGGCGCCGGCCTGGGACTGATCCCTCACCGCACTTGGGCGTCGACTGCGGTCGACGCCACACCCGACATTCCTGAATTCGCCATAACCCGGAGTTTCCGATGAGCGCGCTTTCCTCTAAACGGGTCCTGTTTGCCCTGGCCATCGGCGCCTTCGGCATCGGCACCACCGAATTCGCCCCCATGGGCCTGCTACCGGTCATTGCCGAAGGTGTCAACGCCAGCATCCCTACTGCGGGCATGCTGGTCACCGCCTACGCCATTGGCGTGATGGTCGGCGCACCGATCATGACCCTGCTGTTCAGCCGCTTCGGCAAGCGTGCTGCACTGATGATGCTGATGAGCATCTTCACCGTCGGTAACCTGCTGTCGGCACTGTCGCCGGACTACTACACCCTGCTGGCCTCGCGCCTGATCACCAGCCTCAACCACGGTGCTTTCTTTGGCCTGGGTGCGGTGGTCGCGGCCAGTGTGGTGCCCAAGGACAAGCAGGCCAGTGCCATCGCCACCATGTTCATGGGCCTGACCATCGCCAATATCGGCGGCGTCCCGGCCGCCACCTGGATCGGCCAGCAGATCGGCTGGCGCATGGCTTTCGCCGGCACCGCCGTACTCGGCCTGATCGCCATCAGTGCCTTGTGGTACGCCCTGCCCAAGGGCGAGCGCGGCAGCGTACCCCACGTGCGCAAGGAACTGGCGGTGATCGCCCGCCCCAGCGTGCTACTGGCGATGGCCACCACCGTGCTCGGCGCAGGCGCCATGTTCACGCTGTACACCTATGTTGCCCCGGTGCTCGCGGAACTGACCGGCGCCTCCAATGCGTTCGTCACACTCGGCCTGGTATTGATCGGTGTCGGTTTCACCATCGGCAACAACCTCGGCGGTCGTCTGGCCGACTGGTCACTGGACGGCGCGGCACGGATCTTCCTCGGCACCTTGGCGGTGATCATGCTGCTCATGCCGCTGGTGCTGGGTAGCCATGTCGGTGCTGCGCTGGCCCTGCTGGTCTGGGGGGTGTTCACCTTCGCCGTGGTACCGCCGCTGCAGATGCGAGTGATGATCGCGGCTGCCGAGGCCCCAGGCCTGGCTTCTTCGATCAACGTGGGCGCGTTCAACCTGGGCAATGCTGTCGGTGCCGCCCTGGGCGGCGCGGTGATCAGCCTCGACCTGGGCTACGCCGCGGTGCCGATGGCCGGCGGTTTGCTGGCGGCGACCGCGCTGCTGCTGGTGGGGCTGGGTGGACGCAACAAGGTGGCGAACGGCACCATCAGCGAAGCGCTGTAAGCGCCGTCCAGGGTTCTTCGGAAGGGGACTACAGGTAATGGGGAAACGCTGAACCGCGTTTTCTGCCAGTCTCCAATAGCCCCTCCCCAGGACCTTCGCCACGACACCGCCTGATGTTTTCCTGCACCGCCAGCGCTATGATGCCCCTCGAGCAGACAGTACCCGAGCATGCCCGTGAAGCGACACTCAGCGCCTATCAGCGCGCCCTGCAGGTGAGCCAGCAGGGCGTGCTGACCACTGACGACGGCGAGTTGGTCAGGGTCAGCGCGGGTACGCAGTTGCAATATCGCACCGAGGAGATCCCGCACTGGTTCTTCGAAGCGCATGTGGACGAGGTCGAGCCCTGAAACGGGTCGGATTATTCCACTTGCCGCAATTATGAACTGCCACCAGCATCGATTCCCTCCGAACACGCTTGAGCCTACGCTTCATCCATCAGGCCACTTCTTCCGGACCTGCACATGAGGAGTACCGCGATGTCCCGCCCACCATTGCCGCCGTTTACCCGCGAAACCGCTATCGAGAAAGTCCGCCTGGCCGAGGATGGCTGGAACAGCCGCGATGCGGCCAAGGTTGCCCTCGCCTACACCCTAGACACCCGCTGGCGTAACCGGGTCGACTTCGCCACCAACCGCGACGAGGCACAGGCCTTCCTGACCCGCAAGTGGAATCGTGAGCACGAATACCGCCTGATCAAGGAGCTCTGGGCCTTCACCGAAAACCGCATCGCCGTGCGCTATGCCTATGAGTACCGCGATGACAGCGGCCAGTGGTATCGCGCCTATGGCAACGAGAACTGGGAGTTCGCCGCCGATGGGCTGATGCAGAACCGCCACGCCAGCATCAATGAAATGCCGATCACCGAAGAGGAACGCCAGTTCCGTTGGCCGCTGGGGCGTCGTCCGGATGACCATCCGGGGCTGAGCAGCTTCGGTTTCTGACCTCGCGAACGCATTCGCCCAGGCCTGTCGTGACAGGCCTGGGCGAAGTGCTTTAACGGTATTCAGCCGTACAGATAGTTGATGTCCTTGAGCGCCAGCGCTGGTACCTGGCCAAGCAGGTAATCACGAAGCTTGCTCATCTGCCGGGCCTTGGGGCTGGCCTTGAGCCAGGTCATGTAGTAACCATCGCCCGTCGCCACGGCCTGCTTGAAGGGTGTGATCAGGCGCCCGGCGGCAAGGTCGGCACTGGCCAGCACCAGATCGACCACCGAAATGCCCAAGCCCTGCTGCGCCGCGGAAATTCCCTGGTCAAGGGTGTCGAACACCTGCCCTTGATCGATGCTGATGTCCAGTGCATCGACCCGCGCCAGCCAACGCCGCCAGTCTCGGCGATCGGACGAGGGATGGAGGAATTCGCAGTTGCGCAGCACCGACAGGTCTGGCTCAGGCTCCTGGAGGTAGTCGGGGTGACAGACCGGGATCAGCCACTCATCGAACAGCTTCAGGCTCTCGACATCGGCAGGGAACTTGCCGCTGCCCAGCAGGATGGCGCAATCGTAGGGCTCGGAATAGAAATCCACCGTGTCGATGTCCATCCAGACGCTCGACAACTGCACGCTACAGCTGTCGTCGATCTTCTTGAAACCATCCAAAGCCTTGAGCAGCCAGCGCACGGTGAGCGTAGAGGCGGCTTTCAGACGCAGGCCGTAACGGTCCTGGCGCAACAAGGCGCACGCATTCTCGATGATCTTGAAACCGACCTTGAGCTCCTGGGCCAGCAACCGACCGTGCTCGGTCAGGCGCAGCTTGGGGCCGCGGCGCTCGAACAGGTCGCAACCGAACATGGCTTCGAGGGTCTTGATGTGATGGCTTACCGCCCCTTGGGTCAAGGCCAGTTCTTCCGCTGCGCGGGTGAAAGAGCCGTAACGAGAAGCCACTTCGAAGGCACGCAAGGCATGCAGGGCTTGAATCCGTTCTGACATCGTCGCCTTCCAAAGCATGAGTGAAACTAATAGTAGGTCATAGTTCCAGGCATTTTACAACCTAGGGAGGTTCTTCGAAAATGCTGGTAAATAACAATTACAGCTAACCAACACGCCGCGATAAGGCAGAAAAACCACTTTATAGAAATTTCCTGGGGAAACCATGTTTACGGGTTATGGAAACTGCTATCGCCTGGATGCGCTAGAGCTGGCCGATGAACATGTTCGGAACAAGCAGCATTGGACGTACAAGACCATAGAGCACTTCAAGGAAATCCTCGGCAACCCTGGCTTTCCCTGCCTCTTCGGACGCAAGGCGGTCGCCGCCGCCACCTGCCACATTCTTTTCGCACGCGCCGATGATCCTGCCAATGACATCGCCCGCGGTCTCGCCGACTATGTCCGCAGCATCGCGCCGATCCCGCTCAAGCAGCGCATCGGCAACCCGCTGCTGGTGTTTCTTGAAACCACCGTCGACGGCACATTGGCCGAACAGCAAGCGCTAGCCTGGAAGATCCTCCAGCAGGTCCACGCCCGCGATCCCCAGCCTTGGCCGCAGGATGTGCCCCGTGACCCGCATGACACCCAATGGTCATTCTGCTTTGCCGGCATGCCACTGTTCATCAACATGAGTTTTCCCGCCCATCGCCAGATGAAAAGCCGCAACCTGGGCAACAGCATCGCTTTCGTCATCAATCCACGGGAAAGCTTCGACGAAGTGGCCAGTGCCAGCACCGAAAGTGGCCAGCGCATCCGCGCGCGGATCCGTGAACGGGTTGCGCAGTACAACGACGGGGTAATACCCGACAGCCTGGGTTTCTTCGGCCAGGACGACAACTTCGAATGGAAGCAATATCAACTCCAGGAGATGGGCTCGCTCAAACCCTCGCGCTGCCCCTTCCATGCCACCGCAACGCCTGAAAACCAGATCGAGAACTGAACGTGAATACCGCACTGACTGCTACCTACGCCCTCACCGTCCTGCTGCTGATCGCCACGCCAGGCCCGGTAGTGGCGCTGATCGTCAATACCGCTGCCGCCTCCGGTTCGCGCAAAGCCCTGTTCACCGCCGTCGGCACCAACTGGGCGTCACTGGTGCTGATTGGTGCTGCAGCCTGGATCATCATGACCAGCGCCGCCATCGACAAAGCCTGGCTCAGCGGCATGAGCCTGCTGGGCTGCCTGTTCATTGGCTACATTGCCGTGGGCACGCTGCGCGAAGCCCTGCAGCAGCAACCCCGGGAGCACGCTGCCGAAACGGTCGAAACACCGCGCAGCACTGGCCGAGGCGGCCTGCTGCAAGGTTTCATGGTGGGCATTTCCAATCCCAAGGACATCATCTTCTTCATTGCCTTCTTCCCGCAGTTCATCCAGGTCACTGAATCCTTCGAGAAGAGCATGGTAGTGCTGTCGCTGCTGTGGATCGCCATCGACTTCGCGGTTTTGAGCCTCTACATCTTCGCCATCGGCAAGATCGCCTCGCAGCGCAGCAACCGCCTGATCAGCCTGGCGTCTGGCGTCGCCCTGCTGCTGATCGCCGCGGGGGGGCTGCTCTACAACCTCAAGGAACTGGCCGCCTGAGCCCGCCCGATACCCAGGAGCGCCCATGACACCGATCGACATCACCCCGGACGTGGGCAGCGCCATTCCCCTGCAAGAAGACTACCAGCGCTTCCTGCTGCTGGGCGGACGTCGCGCGCCGCATACCCTTTACGTGCATGAGCGTGGCTACCGCTCCGACACCATCAACACCGACGCCCTGGGCCTGCGCTACAGCCACTGTGCCGGCAAGCGCTTCTCACTGGCTGAGCGCGGCGGCGCGGCGCGTATCAACCTGCTGGTGGGCGGCTCTACCGCTCTGGGTATCGGCGCCAGTTCCGATGAACACACCGTAGCGTCCTACCTGTCGATGCTCACCGGCGAGATCTGGTTGAACCTGGCCGGCTGCGGTCTGAACGCCACCCAGGAGCTGCTGATGTTCCTCAGTCATCAGCATCGCCTCGGCCAGATCGGCCATGTCGTGGTCCTCAGTGGCCTCAACACCCTGGCCCAGGAAGGGCTTGGCGAAATCCTCGCAGGCGACCAGGAACCTGAAGAAGCACGGCCGTACCAGCGTTTTCTCAACAGTTTCAACGAAGGCGTGCAAATACCGGCCAAACCCGGGCGGGCCTCGTTTTGGCAGCGCCTGGGGCAAAGTCTCGCGCCCCGTCGTTCGCCACCGTCACCCTGCGCCTGGCCGCTGTCAGCGCCGGAACAACGCCTGCTTCGTGCCGCCGATTGCATCGGCCGCACCCTGTGCCAATGGGAGCGACTACTGGCCGACAGCCATACCACCCTGACGTTCATCCTTCAGCCACTGCTGCCCTGGTGCCGCGAGCAGTTGCCCGCCAGCGAACATGCCATGCTGTCGGCGCTGGACCGTCAGCCGGGCAACTTCGACCGCTTGCTGGAGGGTGTCTACGACAGTCAATTGCATTCAACCTTCTTCCGGCGCATCAAGAGTCAGGCGCAGACCGTACCCTGCTATGACATGAACGGCATGCTCAGCAGCTCACCGGTATTCAATGAGCATCTGTTCATCGATCGTCTGCATTTCAATGATCTGGGCAACAACGCCTTGGCCAAGGTCATCACCGCAAAGCTGGGGTTGGCCCAGGAAAAGTACGCTAACCGCAAGGTCACGCCTTTCAAGCTCGTCTGACAGCAAACAAAGACTCTTTCGACAGCACCTCGGGATGGCTAGAATGATCCATCACCGCTCCCGGTCGCCCGAGGCAAACGCGTACACGTCATGAACACTCTTGCTGCCCAAACGCTTCTGGTTCGTCTCACCTGGGCGCCAGCCTGCGAGGCCCATTCGTGAGTCGAGCCGTCTTCCTTTCGGGCTTGTTCGCGGCGCTGACGCCGTTTGCCGCCCAGGCGCTCGACGTTCGCATCGATCCCCATGCCGACCTGCTCTACCGCCAGGCATTGCCATTGCTCGAGCAGGCCGACACCGAGGATGACAGCGCCAGCCCACTGCGCACAGCCGATACCAACGATCCGGAGCTCAGCCGCCAGGGCCAGGCGATGGCCCGCACATTGCCAACGGCGGTAGCCTTGCTGGAAAAGTCGGTTGCCTTGGGCCATCCCGTGGCGCAGTACCGTCTGGCGCTGTACTACATGACCTACCTGCCCGCCGGGAAGATTGCCGACGCGGCCTGTCCACTGCTCGAAGCCAGCCTGCGCCAGGGTTTCGCCCCACCAGCGACGGCGATCGCCAACTGGTGTCCGTCCTACAACACCACCCCCGCCTACCGCGAGGCGCTGGAAGCCATTCCGAGCATGGCGACCCTTTACGCCGCCTACTATCCGCAGCCCGCCACTCGCCTGGCTTGCAACCGCAGTCGTCCGCAAGGCCTGGAGCTCCAGTGGGGGCGTCAGCGTGACTACCAGGCGGAGGTCTATCGCCTGCTAGGTGAACTCGACCCACAACGGCGTCAGGCGCTGCTGCAGAAGGCGGTGGAGATCAACGGTTGCGTGGCGGCCCAGCAGCGGCTGACCAGCAATCGCTGACAGCACGGCCGCTCAGCATTCAGCAAGCAAATACCGGGTATTCCAACATTTAATTTGTGGATGCCAGGGCCTCGCCCCTATGCTGTCCGTGCATCCCCTGCGCCGCACCGGCCGGTGCGGTTCACGGCACGGGGAGAGAACAACAAGTCGAGACTGTCCATGTCGAATCACTCCTACTTCGCCCCCCACGGTGGGCACCCGGCTCAAACCGAGCTGCTGACTGACCGTGCCATGTTCACCGAGGCCTATGCCGTCATTCCCAAGGGCGTAATGCGTGACATTGTCACCAGCCACTTGCCGTTCTGGGACAAGATGCGCATGTGGGTCATCGCTCGCCCGCTGACCGGCTTTGCCGAAACCTTCTCGCAGTACATCGTCGAAGTCGCCCCTGAGGGCGGCAGCGAACGCCCTGAGCTGGACCCTAATGCCGAAGCCGTGGTGTTCGTCGTCGAAGGCGAGATCGACATCACCGTCGAAGGCAAGCACCACACCCTGGTGCCTGGCGGCTATGCCTTCCTCGCGCCAGGGGCCGAGTGGAGCCTGCGCAACAACAGCAAGGCCAACGTCACGTTCCATTGGCTGCGCAAGCACTACCAGAAGGTCGAAGGCCTGGCGGTTCCAGAATCGTTCGTCACCCACCGCGATAACGCCACGGTCATCGAGATGCCGGGCACCGAAGGACGCTGGGTCACCACCCGCTTCGTCGATATGGCCGACATGCGTCACGACATGCACGTCAACATCGTGACCTTCCAGCCAGGCGGCGTGATTCCGTTTGCCGAAACCCACGTCATGGAACACGGCCTGTATGTGCTCGAAGGCAAGGCGGTATATCGCCTCAACCAGGACTGGGTGGAAGTCGAAGCCGGTGACTTCATGTGGCTGCGTGCGTTCTGCCCGCAAGCCTGCTACTCGGGTGGTCCAGGTCCGTTCAGCTACCTGCTGTACAAGGACGTGAACCGCCACGTGCACCTGACGCTCAATCCGCAGCGCTGAGGCGCCCGCCTGCATCAACCGATCGGGGTCGGCCACGGCCCTGATCGGCGCAACACCATCTTCATGTCGTTCTGCCTGTTCCCGCGCATACTACGGTGATCCCCAGTGTGGAGCCCGAACATGCCGCAGCTCCTGTCCCGACTTCACCTCGCCCTGCTCTGCGCACTCCTGCTGCCGACGCTTGCGTTGTCTGCCGACAACTGGCGCCTCGCCCATCAGGAAAGCGGCATCGACATTTATCTTGGCGACGTCCAGGGCTCCCCCTACCAGCAATTTCGCGGCGTTGTCCGGATCAAGGCCAGTGTTCGCATCCTGAGCGACCTTCAGGAAAACCTGCGTGTCGCCTGCAAGTGGTTGTATGCCTGCGCACAGATGCGCCTGCTGGAGGTCGATGGCGACAGTACCTGGGTCTACCTCACCACCGAGCTGCCTTGGCCCGCGCAACCGCGGGACATGGTCCTGCGCGTACGCACCGAGCGGCTGGACGACGGCTCGCTGGTTCGCAGGCTCAGCGCTGACCCGGAAAAGGTGCCCGAGGCCCCTGGCTTCATTCGCGTGCGCCAATTGCAAGGTGAGTGGATCATGCACCCACTGGCCGAACGCGATACCCAGGTCACCTATCGCCTGCAAGCCGATCCCGCTGGCGATGTACCGGGCTGGCTGGCCAATCGCTTTGTGGTCGACGCGCCAATGGTCACGCTCAGAACGCTGAGAGCGGTAGCCGAACGTCAACCCTGACGCTCAGTAGCCAAAGGGGTTTTAGGAGCACTCCTACACGCAATTCGGAGCGTCTCACCCTCTCACCCAAGCCTTGATGCCCTACCCTGTGAACCTCCACAACAAGGAGGTGCCATGCGCGCATTTGTTTTCAGTTGCTTGATGCTGCTGGTTGCAGCATCCGCCACGGCCAAGAAGCAACCCCAGGCTCTGACCCCTGTCCACCTGGGCGTCGGTGGCCAGGCGGTCATTTATAACCTGCCGCTGACAGTCGCACTGGAGCAGGGTTATTTCCGCGATGAAGGCCTCGATGTGAAAGTCATCGACTTCACCGGTGGCGGCAAGGCGGCGCAAGCGCTGGTGGCCGATGCCGTACAGGTGGTCAGCGGTGCCTACGAGCACACCTTGCGTCTGCAGGCTCGCGGCCAGGCACTTCAGGCGTTCGTGCTGGCAAGCGAGACCCCCCAGCTCGCCATGGGCATCTCCTCCAAAACTCTGTCGAATTATCGGTCGATCGCAGACCTGCGAGGCAAGACCATCGGCATCAGTGCGCCCGGCTCCTCAACCCAGATGCTCGCCAACCGCGTGCTGGCACAGGGAGGGCTCAGCCCCGAGGACGTTGCATTTGCCACCGTTGGCACCGGCGCGACAGCCGTGCAGGCGATGCTGAGCGGCAAGATCGACGCACTGGCCAACGCCGAACCCTTGATCAGCCTGCTGGAACAACAACAGGCAATACGCCTGATCGCAGATGCGCGCACGCCAGCCGGCACCGCAGCCCTGTTCGGCGGCCCCATGCCGGCGAACACCCTCTATGCCAAAAGCACCTATATCCAGAACAACCCACAGACCATCCAAGCCCTGACCAATGCCATGCTCAAGGCACTGACCTGGCTACACGACGCCACGGATGCCGAAGTCGCCGAACTGGTGCCAACACCCTACCTGATGGGCGACGCGGCGCTTTATCGCCAGGCGTTTCGAAACATCCAGTCATCCCTCAGCGTAAACGGCCGCTTCCCTGAAGAGGGGGCGCGCAACGCCTTGCAGGCACTGCAGAGTTTCGACCCGATCATGGCCGAACGCCAGATCGACCTCCAGGCAACCTGGACCAATCAATTCGTTGATCAAGCCTTGCAACCATGACATCCACCCTCGCTCTGGAAATGCTCGACGTGGAAGCCCGCCACGATCGCTTGCTGGCATTGGCACGGGTCGATCTCACTGTACGTGAAGGTGAGTTCGTCTGCGTGCTTGGCCCTACCGGTTGCGGCAAATCGACCCTGCTCGACCTCGCCGCAGGGCTCAAACCGGCCCACGGCGGGCAGATCCGCTGCCATGGAAAACCCTTGCTCGGGTTGAACCGCCACGCCTCCTACATGTTTCAACACGATGCGCTGTTGCCGTGGCGCACGGCGCTCGACAATGTGAGCCTCCCCCTGCAACTGCGCGGCTTGGACAAGCGACACGCCAACCAGCAAGCCGCTCAATGGTTGAGGCGGGTCGGGCTGACCGACGTTCCCGATCACTACCCTCATCAATTGTCCGGCGGCATGCGCAAACGTGTTGCCCTAGCCCAGGCGCTGATCCACAACGCTTCGCTGCTGCTCATGGATGAGCCTTTCGCTGCGCTGGATGCGCAAACGCGCCAAGCCATGCAGCAATTGTTGCTCGAATTGTGGGGCGAACGACGCAAATCGGTGCTGTTCGTCACCCATGATCTCGACGAAGCCATCACCCTCGCTGACCGCGTCCTGGTATTCAACGCCGGCCCCGCATCCCGGTGCATCGAAGACATTCGAATTCCCCTGCCACGCCCACGCGACACGTTGTCACTACGCAAGGATCCCGAGTCCGCAGCCCTGTACCAGCGTCTCTGGCACGCGCTGGGGCACCTGCCTCCCACCCCCACAAACGACCGAGGCTGACATGTCGTGGACCACCCTCTGGCTACTGCGCGCCGCCCTGCTGCTCGCAATGCTTTCACTCTGGTCGTGGTTGGCTGCCGACGACGATCTGGCGTTCTTTGTCGGTCACCCCCACGCAGTTCTGCAGCAACTCTGGCGCTGGTTGAGCACTGGCAACGGCTCGTTGGAGCTGTACTGGCGGGACCACCTGCTGACTACACTGAATTTTCCCGGCACGCTCTACCCTCACCTGCTGATCACACTGACCGAAACGATACTGGCTTTTTTGCTCGGACTCGCCTCAGGCTTGGCAGTCGGCCTCTGGTTAGGGCTGACCCCCACGCTGGCACGGGTATTGTCACCGTTCATCAAGGCCGCCAATGCGGTCCCCAGGGTGGTGCTGGCGCCCTTGCTGGTGATGTGGTTGGGACTGGGCATCGCCTCGAAAGTCGCGCTGGGTATCACGCTGGTATTCTTTGCGGTGTTCTTCAATGTCTACCAGGGTGTGCGCGAGGTAAGCCCTGCATTGTTGGCTAACGTGAGACTGCTTGGCGCCAACCGTTGGCAACTGGTTCGTATCGTCTATCTGCCTGCCGCCCTAGGTTGGGTGTTTTCCAGCCTGAACACCGTCATCGGCCTGGCGTTCGTCGGGGTCGTGGTGGGTGAATACCTGGGATCGACTCGCGGAATCGGCTACCTCATCCTGCAAGCCGAGGCCACCTTCGATGTCAACACCGTGTTGGCGGGCATCATCGTTCTCACATGCTGTGCCCTGCTCTTCGATGTCTTGCTCGCCGGCCTGGAACGGCGTCTGTCAGCCTGGCGCCAGCAGTCGGACGATGAATCTGGACGGCGGTAGAAAATACCAATGGAACACCGCCCGGCCGCCGCCCTCAACATGCTTAGGTCCTTCGGAGAATTCCCCATGCAATCACCCTTTGGTGCGTATGATCACCGGACGCGCAGGCAACAGCCATGAAGATGCCCGGCCGCGCGCCCAGCAGTTGCCTGCAGCTCGACTATGTTCGCGACACGCTGTTCGGCCCGGTGGCACAGAGTGTCGAATGTCACGCCCAGCTCGCCGCTCTTGATCTACAAGGGCGTCCCGCGCTGCGCTTGCACATACACCCGCCACTTCCCGACAAGGTTGAACGTGCCCATAGCGTTACCTTCGCGTGGGAGGGACGCCGATATCGGGGGATAGTGCGGGACCGGGGCAAATGCGGCGATGGTGGTTTGAATCTGCTGCTTGAGCTGCAGTGATTCGGTCAACGGCCGGTAGCGCGCTAGAACGCTACCTTCTGCGTAGTCAGTTTGACGTCAGGGCCATGCCCTGCTCGTTGCCCCTCACGCAACTGCCAGACCAAGGCTACCAGGTCACGACAACTGTTCAGGCTGGCCAGCGGTATTCCAGTCAGCGTGTAACCCTCTTCAAGGCTCTCACCACGCCCCACGCGGATGGTCAGGTTGACGCCATCCGGGCTGCTGACCTCGCAACGATCGGGCAGACAGGCCTGCTCGATCATCTGACGCATTTCCAGCATCGAAACGCCGATCAACGACATGTCATGACCCTCTCTTCAATATTGGCCTGCGATGTAAAAGCCCTATCCACTCTAGCGAGTGAAACCGTTGCACGATGGCCCGTTCAATCGGTTACCTGGGCGATGCGACAAACGGCGGTAAAACTACCGTTCGTCGTGTTCGACGAAGATGGCGCAAACTTTATCGGCCGTCTCGATTTCACAACATCAAGCCATGGACCGTCGTGTTGCGCGTTGCGCTGAGGAATCGGGTAGCGATGATTGATGCAAAACTTTTCGTGATCGACTATGCGCTGCATGGCCAGCACAAGTCATTCATCATTCGCGCCGAGCGCATGGATAATGCCGAAGCGTGGCACTGGGCAAGCTGCGATGCCGGTGTAGGCAAGATCGGGCGCTATGGCCGAGAGAAGATCAATAAAGTCAGCAGACCCATGGCCGAGCGCTATGGCATCAGCGAGGTAAGCTGGCGCGCTTCTGGCTGAAGGCTCCGGCTACCCCGCGTGGTGTGCTGTCAGGACGGCACCATCTGCCCAAAACGCCCTGCATGGAAGTCGTCGAATGCTTCGGCAATTTCAGCCTGGGTGTTCATTACGAAGGGGCCATAACCCACGATCGGCTCATCGATCGGCTCGCCACTGAGCAGCAACAGCGTGGCGTCCTCCAATGCAGTGACCCTGGCATGCTCACCCTCGCGCTCCAGCAACACCAGGCTGGCTGGACTGACGTCCTGCTGGTCGTTTACCTGTATCGACCCATGCAGTACGACCAGTGCGGCATTGCGCCCCTCGGCAATCGGTAATTGCAGCGTTGCCCCAGCGTTCATACGCACATCCCACACATCCATGGGCGTGAACGTCCGGGCAGGCCCCCGATGCCCCTGGTAATCACCTGCGATCACCCGCAGGCTGCCGACACCCTCGTCGAGCGCTACCTGTGGAATCTCGGCATCCAGCAGCGTCTGGTACCCCGCCGGGCTGAGTTTGTCACGTGCAGGCAGGTTGACCCACAGTTGCACCATCTCAAGGACGCCACCGCTGCGAGCAAAGGCCGGCGAATGAAATTCCTCATGAATGATGCCATTGGCTGCGGTCATCCACTGCACGTCGCCAGGACCGATCAAGCCACCGGCGCCAGTGGAGTCGCGGTGTTCGAGTTCACCCTGATAGACGATGGTCACGGTCTCGAAGCCGCGATGTGGATGCTGGCCAACCCCGCGACGGGCGTCGGTCGGTGTGAATGTATGAGGGCCGGCGTAGTCCAGCATCAGGAACGGGCTGATATGGCGTGCGAGCTGGTCGTAGGTGAAGAGGCTGCGCACGGGGAAACCATCCCCTACCCAATGGGCATGGGGGCTACGGTAAATACCCAGGATCTTTTTCATGAGATATCTCCTCTCTTGGCTGGCGAACATTCTACCGATGAAAACAATCGTGAATTAGGCGGGCAAAATAGCCTTATTCGTCTCATATGCAGGACAGTCTCCCTCTAAACCCCACGACACAAAGGCTTGCCTGGCCCCGTTGCATTTAACCGCCAGCTGCCCCAAGCTCACTCCTTCCTGACCCCCGGTACCGCTAATGCCCAAACGTCGCCGCTACCTGATCGCACTGCTGCTCGTCCTGGCGATCCCGGGGGTGATCGGTTACTTGTGGCGCGACCAGAAACCAGAGCCCTCCAGCCAGCCGCCACAGAGCTATGCCAAGGCGCTGCGCCAGGCCCACGAAGGTCTTCCGGGTGCGGCACGGGTGCTGTACCAACAGTTGCAACGCGATGACCTGCCACCTATCAGGCGTGCTGCGCTCTACGCCGAACTGCCTCACTACCCCTCCCCACAGGCGCTGAAATTGGCCCAGCAGGATCTCGACCATGGTGCCCCCCTGGTACGTCGTGCGGCGATCACCAGCATCCGGCGCCTGCTGCCACCCGCCCAACGCAGCCTGGTCCTCGGCCCTTTGCTGGAGGATGACGACCAGAGCGTACGGTTCGCCGTGGTGGATGCACTACTGGGCCTCGACCCCGATGCCATCGGCCTGTACTTCCGACCGCTGCAGGCAGCCCTTGAGCAATATCAGCAAGCACTCGAACAACAGCCCGACGATGCCGAGGCACAAGTCCACCTGGCGCGCCTGTACCTTCATGAACAGGACTATCCGCAGGCCGAAGCAGCCCTTCAGCGCAGCCTGGCTCTGGCGCCGCAAGATCTGGAGGCGCTGGCAACGCAGGTACGATTGCTGGAACGGCAAGGCCAGCACGACGCCTCCCGCGAGGTGTTGGGCAAAGCCTTGGCCCTGCGCCCTGACTCCGCGTTTCTGCAATATGAGCTGGGTCTCTGGCTCAGCCGCCACGATCAACGGGAATATGCCTTGCTGGCTTTTTCCCGTGCCGTGGAGTTGGAACCGGACAACGCCGACTATCGCTACACGCTGGCCGTCACCCTGCATGACCTTGAGCAAGTCGAAGCAGCGCAGAAGCAACTGGAAACCCTGCTCGATCGCCAGCCCGCCAATCGCCGTGCGCGGGTGTTGCTGATTCGCTACTGGAAGGAAACTGGCCAATTGCAGAACGTACAAGTCTTGCTGGCCGAACTTGAGCGACAGAATCCAGACGACCCTTATTTGCAACAAGGTTTGTAGAACTCGCTTGAACCCTGACAGAACCCTGGTGGTCCAGTGGGTAGTAGCTCGCTGAATGCTCGGCTATTTCCGGCCGGGCGACTGCCATGGGAGATTCGTCTTGTCCGGTTCGTTGTCGTTGGACGAACGCACCCTCATCCTCGCACCCGAGCAGGTTGCAGCGACCGCTGCCAAACTGTTGTCTGGAAGCGGTATCGCGTGCCTGTGCACAGGCGACAAGGACCGTTTCGGCCTATGGCTGGCCGAGGGTGTCGCCGTGGTAATCGTCGACCTGCAGACCTTGACCGATGACCCGCAGTCGCCCCTGCACCGGTTCATCGATGAGCAACCGGAGTGGTCAGATCTGCCGGTATTGCTGCTGAACACCCACGCGACGACCGACAATGGTTCGATGCCTCAACGGTTGGGCAACCTGTCGCACCTGAGCTACCCCTTCGATGAACAACAACTGCTGGGTGCGGCGAACCAGGCCCTGCGCGCTCGACGTCGTCAGTACATGGCGCGCAATGCGCTGAGCGCGCTGCGCGAGCGCCTGGACAGTCAACAGGCTGACGGCCAGGCCCGGCACCAGACACGCAAGATGGAAGCCATCGGTCAGTTGGCAGGCGGCGTTGCCCATGACTTCAATAACCTGCTGACCAGCATTGGTGGCAGCTTTGAATTGATCGACAGGCGTCTGCAGCAAGGGCGTACCGAAGGGCTCGACAAAGTCCTGCGCATGGGCCAGGACGCCGTAGCCCGCGCAGCAATGCTGACCCACAGGCTACTGGCTTTTTCTTCCCGTCAATCGCTGCAGAGCCAAGCAGTGGACCTGCATGCCTTGCTGCAGCCTGCGCGGCTGCAGGCGACACTGGGCAACTCGGTGAAACTATCCTTGCGCATGGCGGACGCACTCTGGCCTGTCCAGGCAGACGACAAGCAGTTGCGCGAATCGTTGGACAACCTGCTGGTCAACGCCCGGGAAGCCATGCCCAGTGGTGGGCATTTGTCCATCGAAGCCCGCAATCAGCATATCGACGCGGAACAGTTTGAGGGCGCAGGCCTGAGCAGTGGTGACTACCTGCAACTGACCTTCAGCGACACTGGCCAGGGCATGTCACACGCCACCCTGGAACATGCCTTCGAACCCTTTTTCAGTACCAAGCCTGTGGGCCAGGGCATAGGCCTGGGCTTGTCGATGGTCTACGGATTCAGCAAGCAGTCCCACGGCCATGTCACGATGGAAAGCCAGATTGGCCAGGGCACACGGGTCGATCTCTACCTGCCACGCTGCCTGAGCACCCCACCGCAGGCCTTGGAAGTTGCAAGCACGCCCATCGCAGGAAGCTGCCGCGAGGTGCTGATCGTGGAGGACGACCGCGAAGTGCGCGAGCTGCTCTGCCAAGCGCTGCGCGATGACGGTTTTCCATGCCAGAGCGCCTGCGACGCTACGCAGGCGCTGAATCTTTTGCGCTCTTCACAGCCCATTGCGCTGCTTATCAGCGATGTCGGGCTGCCAGGCATGAATGGCCGACAGCTGGCCGAGATTGCCCGCGCACTACGCCCGAGCCTGCCGGTCCTGTTCATTACCGGCTACGCGGAAACGGCCATGTCCCGCGAGGGCTTCCTCGACCCAGGCATGCAATTGATCTGCAAACCCTTCGAGTTGCACCAACTGAGCCAGCGCGTAGCGCAGATGCTCGGCGAGGCATGATCGCCGTCACGGCTCAAGCATCCGATGGACCTGGACCGCGAGGCTCTCGAGCGAGAATGGCTTGAGCATCAGTGCTGTTCCCGGCTGGTCGAGAAGGCTGCGCTCGATGGGCTGCGCGGTATAGCCGGTAATGAACAGGATTTTCTGCAGGGGTTTGGCCTGGCGAATCGTCTTGCCCACCTGGCGTCCGGTCATACCACCCGGCAACCCGATATCCGTGATCACCAGATCGAAGAGACCACCCTCACGATAGCGCTCCAACGCCATACCGGCATCGCCGGCTTCGATGACGTCAAAGCCATGTTCTACCAGCACCTCCTTCATCAAGGCCCGCAAATTGACCTCGTCATCGACCAACAGTATTCGCTCACTCCTGCCACGCTTCAACACAGGCACCTCCACCCCTTCACTGGCCACCGGCAACTCGCCTGGGTGGCGCGGGAACAGAAGGGTAACCTGGGTGCCTTTCCCTGGAATCGACTGGATCCACACATAGCCCCCAGACTGGCGGGCAAACCCATAGATCATCGGCAGCCCGAGCCCGGCGCCACGACCTTTGGGCTTTGTAGTGAAGAACGGCTCGAACGCACGGCTTACCACGTCTGCGGGCATACCCTGCCCCTCGTCTTCGACATGAATGGCGACATAATCCCCATCTGGGATGCTTTCACCGTGCTTATCCCCATTCACAAATCGTTCGTTGGCTGTCCGGATGGTCAGGCGACCCCGTTCAACGACCGCATCCTGGGCATTGCTGCACAGATTGAGAATCGCGACTTCCAACTGCCCAGGATCCACCTGCACTGGCCAGGGCGCGAGATCCAGTTGCCAGTTCAGTACGAACTCGGGCCCGAGTGCCTGATGAATCAATGGTTCAAGGCCGCGCAACAGGCTATTCACATCGAGTAGACGCGGCTGCAGTGGCTGGCTGCTGGAAATTGCCAATAGCCGATGGGTCAACGCCATCGCACGCTGTACCGAATCCCGCGCCACATGCACGTACTCGTCGATGCGCTCCAGGCGCCCCTGGCCCAAGCGGCGCTGGAGCAACTCCAGGCTACCGCCAATGCCCGCCAACAAGTTATTCATCTCGTGCGCCATGCCGCCTGCCAATTGGCCAACGGTTTCCATTCGTTGACTATCGCGCAGCAGGTTCTCGGCCTCGCGCAAGATCGTCGTGCGCTCTTCGGTAATATCCCGCCCTACCGCAATCAGTACATCACCCTCGGGCCGCGCACTCCAACTCATCCAGCGGTAGTACCCATCCTTGTGCCTGAGCCGCGATTCCACCTGTTCGACGACCTGGCCAAGCAGCAGCTCATTGATCGCCAGCCGGACCTCCGCACGATCAGCGGGATGGACAAAATCGACGACCGTGATCGCGCTCAATGACTGCTGGTCCCATCCCAACACGCGACGCCACGCGTCGTTCGCGGCCAGCAGTTCAAGATCGCGGCTGACGATGATCATCGCATCCCGTGAAAAGCGCCAGAGATAGTCGCTATTGGGCAGATGACATCCGATCTGTTGCTGGAAGCCCTGCGCCAGTTCACGCCACTGGCGGATTTGCTCCACGCTGGCGGTGGTATTGATCGCTGTGTGCAAAATCCCGGCGACCACGCCTTGCTCATCATGCAGGGGGGCGTAGCCGAACGCGAACCAGGCATAGTCACCGTTCTCCCGATAACGCACCTGGAGGGGGGATTCGTCGACAAAGCTGGCGCGCCCGTCCAGTGCCTGGAACACCCATGGGCCAATGCGTTCCCATTCGACCTGCCACAGCTGATCGAAGCGCACGCCCACCTGGGACTGGTCGTCAGCCAGCAATGCCAGGTAGTTCTGGCTGGGAATCAGGGTCAGTTCCTTACCCCAGGCCAGCGCACAGGGAAACGGCGACAACAGCATGATATCCACCGCGATGCGCAGCGAGGGAGGCCATTGCGACAGTGCCCCCAACGGTGTGCTGCCCCAGTCGAAGCGGAGAATATGCTCAGCGCGCACCTCGACCGAAGACGACGGAGGAACCAGATGAATGACTTGTGTGGCGCTCCTTTGCGCCTGTTCGTCAGCAGCCAAGAACAATGCTCCTGGCAGACAGGGTTTCCGAATCCATGGCAACTCCTGAAGATCATGAAGTATCTGAAGGCTAGCACATCGCTATATAGGCCGCCCCGAACACGATTCTGCTGATCAGTCTGCGCTTGTACCTGTCATCAGGTCTGTTTCAAAAGCGCTGGCCACTGACCAAGTGGTCTAGCGACTACATCAGGCGTAATCAATCGCACAGATAAGAGATGGTTTGTGCCTATCCGTTCACGACATGACTTACAGCGCCACCAAGGGGCCCAGAGCAAGCTTCTCCCTACATCAAAGCGATAGGGAGAAGTTCGATGAGCATATCCAGGCATCTGAGCCACCGCATGACAAATCTCATGGTCTCCATGCTGATCGGCACAGCCCCTGTGATCTCGGGTTTGGTGGTCATGGACTACCAATTGAACAAACAGCTCGAGGAAAACGCGAAGGTATCCATCGAAGAAGCCGTGTTCGCTATCGATCGTGTCTTCGATAGCCTGCATCGCGCGGCACTGCACGCGCAGCCGCTGGGCACCCGGCCATGCAAGGAGGTTCAACAGGAACTGGAAAGCCAGGCCAGGCGCAACCCGCGGGTTCACTCGTTGGTGCTGACCCGCAACGATGCCGGGTTTTGCAGCAGCCTGGGCACAAAACCCTTGCACACGCCTCGCTTCGCGAAGGGCGAATACCTGCGACTCAACATGAATTCACCGACCATCCCCAATGGTGTACTCGTGGAGTACCGCTTGGTCGCCGACACCCATGCGGTAATCGCCAGCACCTACGGGCTTGAACTGCGTAACGAACTGCGCGGCTTCAAGGACGGGCTTGTATTGCTGCTGGAGTTTGGCGGCCTCTACCTCTGGGCCGAAGGTGACAGCCGTGACGCAGGACGCCCCTCGCTGTCGGAGTTCCCCCAGAACGGGGTCTCGGAAAAGTACGGTTACATGATCAGAGCAGGTTACCCCGCCGGTTTCACCGCTCGTGAGGCACGACAGGTCAAGACAAATATCATGCCGTCCCTTGTGCTCATCGGCCTGTTCACCTCGGTGCTCGTACTCTGGAGCCTCTTGCGTAACCGGAACCCAGTCAAATAAGGCGTTGCCGGTCATTGACCGGTAACGCCCTGTTCTCAAGGCTTATTCGACGTTCAGCACACCGCGCCGGACCTGGTCGCGCTCGATGGACTCGAATAGAGCCTTGAAATTACCTTCGCCAAAGCCATCGTCACCTTTGCGCTGGATGAATTCGAAGAACACCGGCCCCAGCAGGGTCTCCGAGAAGATCTGCAACAACAGGCGCTTGTCGCCTGGCGCGGACGCACCATCGAGCAGAATACCCCGAGCCTGCAACTGGTCGACCGGCTCGCCGTGCCCCGGCAGGCGCTCTTCGAGCATCTCGTAGTAAGTTTGTGGCGGCGGGGTCATGAAGCGTGTGCCGATGGCCTTCAGGGCATCCCAGGTCTTGAGCAGGTCGTCGGTGAGGAAGGCTACGTGCTGAATGCCTTCGCCGTTGAACTGCATCAGGAACTCTTCGATCTGGCCCGATCCCTTCGACGATTCCTCGTTCAGCGGAATACGGATCATGCCGTCCGGCGCAGTCATGGCACGTGAGGTCAACCCGGTGTACTCGCCCTTGATGTCGAAGTAGCGGATCTCGCGGAAGTTGAACAGCTTCTCGTAGAAGCCAGCCCAATAGCTCATTCGCCCGCGGTAGACGTTGTGCGTGAGGTGATCGATAATCTTCAGCCCCGCGCCTGCCGGATTGCGGTCGATGCCTTCGATAAAGTTGAAGTCGATGTCATAGATCGAGCTGCCTTCCTCGAAGCGGTCGATCAGGTACAGCGGCGCACCGCCGATACCCTTGATCGCTGGCAGCCGCAGCTCCATCGGGCCGGTTTCGATTTCCACCGGCTGGGCCCCCAGCTCCAGTGCACGGGCATAGGCTTCATGCGCATTGCGCACGCGGAATGCCATGCCGCAGACGGACGGGCCATGCTCGGCAGCAAAGTACGAAGCGATGCTCTTGGGTTCGTTGTTCAGGATCAGGTTGATGCCACCCTGGCGATAAAGGTGGACATCCTTGGAGCGGTGAGTCGCCACCTTGGTGAAGCCCAGTGCCTGGAATACCGGCTCCAGCACGCCAGGCGTGGGCGAAGCGAACTCGATGAACTCAAAGCCCATCAGGCCCATCGGGTTGTCGAAGATATCAGCCATGTTCGTGTCCTCATCTACAGCAGAAAAAACGGTGTCAAACGCTTGGGATGTCGGACAGACAAGGTGGTGAGCAGGGAATACCCCTCACGCTGCGGGAGAGAAAATCGCCAAAGAGCAGCTTGAACCCGTGATATGCCATATGAACCTGGTCTCGGCTGGGTCGGCCTCCCAGGAGGGGAAGACCTTATTCTTGTATTCGTAAACTGATTCTACAGGGCGTAATTTCCTTTGTCGCGCTTTAGTTCGGCAATGTGCCGAAGGTCCGAGCTATCCTTGTGCTACCACCAGCCATTCAAGTCTAGACCCGCATGCCTCTTACGGTTAAACGCTCTGCCCGCTGGAGCTGGCGCAGTCTGCTGCCCTGGGCCGTCGGCGCACTGCCAATGCTGTGCGGCCTGGCGATCATGCACTGGCAGATCGAACGCGACCTGCGAGAGAACAGCCAGGCTACCGTGCAGCAGGTCGTCAGCCACATGGAGCGTATCCTGGGCGGGCTCTCCACGGCAGCACAAGCACTGTTGCCTCTGGCTGGACGCCCTTGTAGCGAAGTCACACTGGCCCTGCGCGAGCAAGTGACACGCAATGCGTTCGTGCGCTCAACCAACCTGTTCGACCACGACACCCTGTATTGCTCCTCGCTGTTCGGCGATTACGACGAACCGGTCAACACCCTCGACTACACTGAGGGCCAGCTATGGCTGATGGATGGCAACTCGGTCACGCCGGGCCATCCGCTGTTGGTGTATCGCACCGGTCAAGAGGGCCGCGGCGCCATCGTAACGCTCGACGGTGACCACCTGCTGACGGCCCTGCGCCTGATCGCCGATGACGAAACCCTGCAGATTCAGATCGGCAAGCATTGGTTGAGCGCCGATGGCCTGGTCCATACCGGCGTCCCCCCAACAGCCCCCAGCGCACCAGTCTCTCAACATTCGGTGCGCTACCCGTTCAGCGTCCATGGAGGCTACGGCCCGGACAAACCGATGGAAGTGCTGCGTAGCCAGTACCCGGCGCTGCTCAGTCTTCTATTGGTCATCGGTGTACTTATCGGTCTGGCCTGTCGCTGGCAACTGCGACGCGCCTCGTCGTCAAGGGCCGAGTTGAACCGGGCGCTGGAGGCGAACGAGTTCATCCCATACTTTCAGCCGGTGGTGCGCAAGGGTGACTACCGCTGGGCCGGTGCCGAAGTGTTGATGCGCTGGCAACATCCGCACGAAGGATTGGTACGCCCCGATCTGTTCATCCCCTACGCCGAACACAGTGGGCAGATCGTGCCCATGACCCGTGCCCTGATGCTGCTTACCGCCCAAGGCCTGGCGCCCTATTCGGCGCTGATGGAGGACGGCTTCCACATTGGCATCAACATCACCGCCGACCACTGTCGCGACCTGCGACTGCTTGACGATTGCCGCACCTTTCTCCAGCATTTTCCACCTGGCCGGGTGGTCCTGACCCTGGAGCTGACCGAGCGCAAATTGATCGAAGCGACGCCCATCACCTTGGAGCTGTTCGAAAAGCTCCACCAGATGGGCGTGATGATTGCCCTGGACGACTTCGGCACCGGCCAGTCCAGCCTCAACTACCTGCGCCAGTTCAAGATCGACTACCTGAAGATCGACCAGAGTTTCGTCGCCATGATCGGCAGCGATGCGCTGTCGCAGCACATCCTCGACACCATCATCGAACTGTCGACCAAGCTGGGGCTCGGCATGGTCGCCGAGGGCGTGGAAACCGACGTTCAGCGTGATTACCTGGCGCGCCACCAGGTGGACTTCCAACAGGGCTACCTGTATGCCCGGCCAATGCCGCTGGAAGAATTCCTGAAGGCGCTCGCTGCACAGCCCGCCAGCTTGCGGTTGCCCCAGGGCGTGCCCCCTGAGATCATGCCCGGCTGATTCGTCCGCTCACCTTCTGCAACCGAGGCTTTCGTGTCAAAAGGCATCATCTCGTCTGTCATGGCATCCTGTCTGTTCGCCGTGATGTACTTCTATACCTCCATGCTCGCGCCGCTCGACGGCGAGGAGATCTTCGGCTGGCGCACCCTGCTGACCCTGCCATGCCTTACCCTGTTCATGCTGCTCAGCAAGGACTGGAGGCATGTCGGCGAACTGTTGGCACGTGTTCGCCAGACCCCTCGTCTGTTCCTGGGCATGGTCGGCACGTCATGGCTGCTGGGAGTCCAGTTGTGGCTGTTCCTCTGGGCGCCGCTGCACGGGCGTAGCCTGGAGGTGTCGATGGGGTATTTCCTGCTGCCGCTGGCCATGGTCCTGACCGGCAGGGTGGTTTATGGCGAGCGCCTGTCACGCCTGCAGAAGCTGGCAGTAGGCTGCGCGGCACTTGGCGTCGGTCACGAGCTCTACCAGCATGGCAGTTTCGCCTGGGAGACCCTGGTGGTGGTGATCGGCTACCCGATCTATTTCGTGCTGCGCCGACGCTGCCGCACCGACCACCTGGGTGGCTTGTGGTGCGACATGTGCCTGCTGCTGCCATGGGCCTTGTACTTCGTGATCCAGGGCCCGCTGTCGAGCGCCGACCTGGCTGCACATCCAGGGCTGTATGGCCTGATCCCACTGCTGGGCGCGATCAGCGCTTCGGCGCTGATCGTCTACGTGCTCGCCAGTCGCCTGCTGCCATTCGGCCTGTTCGGCTTGCTCAGCTACGTCGAACCGGTGCTGCTGGTCGGCGTAGCCTTGCTCCTGGGCGAGAGCATCGCGCCTGACCAGTGGCTGACCTACCTGCCGATCTGGGCTGCGGTGCTGGTACTGGTGCTCGAAGGCATCAAGCACCTGCTGCGTCAGCGACGTCGCTCGGTGTAAGACGCACCTGGCGTACCCGGCGCTCCTCCACTGCCACTACCGTCATGGTCCAACCGTTCCAGGCCAGTCGATCGCCCACCACCGGCAAACGATCGAGCAGGCTCATCACCAGGCCGGCCATGGTCTGGTAATCCTCGGTGGCGCGGGCGACAAAGCCGGTGCGCGCCTGGACCTGGCTCAGGTTCAGAGCACCACTGACCACGAAACCGCCCGCCTCCTCGACGATCCCCGGCCCTTCCACCTCACTGGCGTCCGGCAATTCGCCAGCGATGGACTCGAGGATATCGGTCATGGTCAGCACGCCGGTGAAGTCACCAAATTCGTTGACCACGAAGGCGATGTGAGTGGACTGACCACGCATCTGCTCCAACGCGTTGAGAATACTGAAACTCTCCAGCAGGTTCAGCGGCGTACGCACCATGCTTTCAAGGTCTGGCTGGTTGCCCGAGAGCAACTCCTTGAGCAACTCCTTCTTGTGCACGAAGCCCAGCGGCTCATCGATACGACCGTCACGAATCAGGGGCAGTCGCGAGTAGGGCGAGTTGACCAAGGCCTGGGTAATGACCTCATCCGGCAGCGCCAGATCAATCGCATCCACCTCGGCACGCACGGTCATCACGGTGCGGATCGGTCGCTCGGCCAGGTTCAGCACACCGCTGATCATCACCCGCTCACGGCGGTCGAACAGCACCTGTTCGTCACCCCCTTCGACCAGGTCGGCGATTTCCTCGCCCACCTCGTCAGCCTCGATACGTCGGCCACCCAGCAAGCGCAGTACAGCATGGGCCGTGCGCTCACGCAGCGGCTTGTGCTGCTGCAGGCTGCGTTTGCGGCGAGCGCGTGCCACCTGGTTGAACAGCTCGATCAGGATCGAGAAACCGATTGCCGCATACAGATAGCCTTTGGGGATATGGAAGCCCAGGCCTTCGGCAGTCAGGCTGAAACCGATCATCATCAGGAAGCCCAGGCACAGCATGATCACCGTCGGGTGGGCGTTGACGAAACGGGTCAGCGGCTTGCTGGCAACGATCATGATGCCGATGGAGAAGATCACTGCGATCATCATCACCGAGAGCTGCTCGACCATGCCCACGGCCGTGATTACCGCATCCAGCGAGAACACCGCATCGAGCACGACGATCTGCGCGACGATCGGCCAGAAGGCAGCGTGACGCACAACACCGGTACTCTGGGCCACATGCCCTTCCAGACGCTCGTGCAACTCCATGGTGGCCTTGAACAACAGGAACACACCACCGAACAGCATGATCAGGTCACGGCCAGAGAAGCTCTTGCCCCAGACCTCGAACAGCGGCGCGGTCAGCGTCACCATCCACGAGATGGAGGCAAGCAGGCCCAGGCGCATCAGCAAGGCCAAGGTCAGGCCGATCACCCGGGCACGGTCGCGCTGATGCGGCGGCAACTTGTCGGCGAGGATGGCGATGAACACCAGATTGTCGATACCCAGCACCAGCTCAAGGACGATAAGCGTCAGCAGGCCTAGCCAGGCTGTAGGGTCAGCTAGCCATTCCATTAGCGGGTACTCTCGGGAGAGACGTCACGAAGACGCGGAAAGGATGGCCAGGACGGCCGAGGACTGGGGGGCTCCGCGAAGGTGCTCATAGATACCTTGATAGAAATTTGGGAAGGTGATCCTACAATCGAAGCAGGTTTTTCTGACAGTGTGAAACTATTACAAAAGCTGTAACAGCGTCGATTGAGCACTTTCGTTCAATACCAGAACCTCAAGGGTGACACAGGATGCTGACCTCATTCGACACCAAGGAAGCCCTTCATGAGCCTGTCCCTGTCCATGGCCGCCTTCGCCCTCGCGGCCTCGATTTCTCCTGGCCCTGTGAATATCGTCGCCCTCGGCAGCGGTGCACGTCACGGGCTGCGCGCCAGCCTGGGCCATGCCGCAGGCGCCAGCGTGGGATTCTGCCTGCTGCTGGTACTGATCGGCCTGGGGCTGCATGAAGTGCTGCTGCGCTGGCCAGTGCTAAGTCGCCTGCTGCACTGGGGTGGGGTGCTGTTCCTGTTGTACATGGCCTGGAAACTGTCCAGCGACAACGGCCAGCTGAACGCCGGTCATCAGGCGCAGGCGCCGTCATTCTGGCACGGCGCTGTGATGCAGTGGCTCAATCCCAAGGCCTGGCTGGCTTCAGTGGCCGGGATCGGCGCCTACACTGGCGGCGATCACCAACTGCTGTGGCTGTTCACCTGGCTGTATGCGCCCATCTGCTTCGTCTCGGTGGCCAGTTGGGCCTGGGCTGGCAGCGTGATCAGTCAGTACCTGGGGAACCCGCGCCACATGCGTCTGTTCAATCGCGGATTGGCGGTATTGCTGGTCGCCAGTGCGCTGTACCTGGTGCTGGGTTAACGCGCACAACCGCCGCTGCGGTAATGCCCCGGCGTGGCCGCCAGATGCTGCTTGAAGGCACGCTGCAGGTGCGCCTGATCGGCAAAACCCGCCTCCAGCGCCACCTCGGCGATCCCGCGTCCGCGGCGCAACTGCGCCCGGGCGTGCTGTACCCGCTGATCGACCAGATACCCATGGGGCGTCAAGCCGAAGCGTCGGCGGAACGCGCGAATCAGATAAGCCCGCGACAACCCCGCGGCGGCGCAAATATCGTCGAGGCTCAAAGGGTCGAGGCGATGGGCACGAATGAAGGCCGCTGCCGTCTCCAGACGCGGATGTGCCTGGGAATGCGCGTCTGGCGCCGCTTCGAGGTATCCCGGCAGCGCCTTGAAGAACGCCGTCAGCATCACCTCGCTGACGTCCGTGTCGCCATCGAACAGTCCAGCAAAGAGTTGCAACAGTCGCGCATAGAGCGCTGGCGACTCGCTGTAGGTGGCCTGAGGCAGGACGAAGCCCTGCGCCTCCAGCCAGGGCAGGTCGACGTACAACATCAGATACGACCAGGCCCCTCCCTCAATCGGATTGCACGCATGTACCACGCCAGGGTTCATCAGCACCGTGGCCCCGGCCGTAAGCTCGCGCCAGGTATCACCGGACAGGTAGCTGCTGCGCCCGCCCGTGACCACGCCAATGGAAAAACCTTCATGCGAATGCGGGCCATAACACACCTGGCGCCCATCACCCACCCGCCGCGCCTCGACGAAGGGCAGCGCTGGATCGCGCCAGAACCGCGACACTTCGATCATCGTCCGCGCCTCACGCCTCACCGCCTTGTACCACGACCAGCAACTGCGCCTGGCACTCGCCGACCGAACGCAGGCGGTGCGGTGTCTGCGCGTTGAAATGCAGGGCATCACCCTGCTCCAGCAACACCCGTTCAGACATGAAGTCGACCTCGACCTGGCCCGCATGGACGAACAGGAATTCCTCGCCCTGGTGCTCCTTGAACGTGGGGTCGCTGAAATCGCGGGGTGGCTGAATCAGAAAGGGTAACAGGCTGCGCTGGCCGATCTGTGAAGTCAGCACCGCATAACCCGGGCCCGCACCATCCCCCACCAGCGCCTGGCGCTCACTACCGCGCACCAGGCTGTAGCGCGCCTGGACAGTGTGATCTTCGGCGAACAGCTCTTCGACATTGACGTTCAGTGCCCTGGCCAGCTTCAACGCTGCCGCGATCGAAGGCGTGTTCAACCCACGCTCGACCTTCGACAGGTAGCTCTTGGTCATGCCGGATTTCTCAGCCAGCACTTCCAGGGTAATGCCCAGTTTTTTTCTCAGCAGTTTCAAGCGGATAGACATGCGGCGCGGTTTTCCCGAGTGAACGGCCTTGCTAATGACACTTTGTGTCATGTAGATTTATTTGTGTCATGCAATTGACCGCCCCTCTCCCGATCAAAGCAGCGGGGCGGGCAAGCACTGGCATCAACAGCACGCCACAGAGGATATCCCCATGGCCAACACCCTGACACTCGGCAAAGAGCAACTGGTGCACAAAGCGCTGGCACAGATGCAAGGCTCACTCGCCGATAATACGTGGACTGTACGCGAAAAGCTGGCCCTGACCTGTCGAATTCTCTTCGACCATGGCCATGACTCAGGCCTGGCCGGGCAGATCAGCGCCCGCGGCCCGGAGCCTGGCACTTTCTACACCCAGCAACTGGGCCTGGGCTTCGACGAGATCAGTGCCAGCAACCTGCTGCTGGTCAACGAAGACCTGGAGGTGCTCGAAGGCCAAGGCATGCCCAACCCCGCCAACCGCTTTCACAGCTGGGTGTACCGCGCCCGGCCAGACGTGAACTGCATCATCCACACCCATCCCACCCATGTTGCCGCCCTGTCGATGCTGGAGGTGCCGCTGCAGGTCTCGCACATGGACCTCTGCCCGCTGTACGACGATTGCGCGTTCCTCGGTGCCTGGCCCGGCGTGCCAGTGGGTAACGAAGAAGGCGAGATCATCAGTCAGGCCCTGGGCGACAAGCGCGCCATCCTGCTTTCGCACCACGGCCAATTGTCCACCGGCACCAGTATCGAGCAGGCGTGCGTCTATGCCCAACTGATCGAACGTGCCGCGCGCCTGCAGCTGCTGGCGATGTCGGCCGGCAGCATCAAACCCATCGACCCCAAGCTTGGCCGTGAAGCCCACGACTGGATCGACCGCCCCAAGCGCCACGGCGCCTCGTTCAACTATTTCGCCCGGCAGAGCCTGCGCAAACACGCCAACTGCCTTGACTGACCCCTGAATGCCTTGCTTGCGGAGCCACACCTCATGACCACAGAATTCCACGGCATCATCGGCTACACCATCACCCCGTTCAGCCAGAGTGGCGAACAGCTCGACCTGCCTGCCCTGGGCCAATCCATCGATCGCCTCATCGACAGCGGCGTCCAGGCCATCGCCCCGCTGGGCAGCACCGGTGAAGGCGCCTACCTGAGCGACAGCGAATGGCATCAGGTCGCCCAGTACAGCCTCGAACGCATTGCCAAGCGAGTGCCCAGCATCGTCAGTGTCTCCGACCTGACCACCGCCGGAGCGATCCGCCGCGCCCGCTTCGCCCAACAGCATGGCGCCGATGCGGTGATGGTGCTGCCTTCGGCGTACTGGAAGCTCAGCCCCAACGAGATCCTCGCGCATTACCGCAGCATCGGCGCGGCCATCGACCTGCCGATCATGCTCTACAACAACCCCGCCACCAGCGGCACTGATATGCCAGTGGAACTGATCCTGCGCATCGTGCGCGAGGTGGACAACGTCACCATGGTCAAGGAGAGCACTGGCGACATCCAGCGCATGCACAGGCTGCAACTGCTCGGTGAAGGCCAGGTGCCGTTCTACAACGGCTGCAACCCGCTGGCGCTGGAAGCCTTCGTGGCCGGGGCAAAAGGTTGGTGCACTGCTGCGGCCAACCTCATTCCCCAATTGAACCTGCAGCTGTACCAGGCGGTACTCGACGCCGACCTCAAGCAGGCCCAGGCGCTGTTCTACCACCAGTTGCCGTTGCTGGACTTCATTCTCAAGGGTGGTTTGCCGGCGACCATCAAGGCCGGACTGGCCATGACCGGGCTGCCGGTGGGCGAACCGCGTCGGCCGGTGTTCGGGCTGGATGAACAAGCTCGCGCCACGCTGGAGCGCCTGCTGAGCGATCTGCGCGAACACTGAAAGCCTGGAGGTCACTGCACGCTACACGATGGCTGGGCGAGAACTGGTTGACCCTCACCTGTCACGGTCTTGCTCACACCATCGCCGTCATCCCGATGAAGTTCGCCAGTTCCGCCGTACGCGGGGCGGCGAACAGTGCGTTCGGGTCCCCCACTTCATGCACCTTGCCCTGGTGCATGAACACCAGCTTGTCGCCCACCTCACGCGCAAAGCGCATCTCATGGGTGACCATGATCAGGGTCATGCCTTCGCTGGCCAGTTGTCGCACCACGCCCAGCACCTCATTGACCAGCTCCGGATCCAGCGCCGAGGTGATCTCGTCGCACAGCAAGACCTTGGGCGACATTGCCAGTGCGCGGGCAATCGCCACTCGCTGCTGCTGCCCGCCGGAGAGGCGATCCGGGTAGGCGTCGAATTTCTCCGCCAGCCCCACCCTGGCCAGCATGCGCTCAGCCATCTCGCGCGCCTGGGCCTTGTCGGCCTTTTTCACCACCTGCGGTGCCAGCATCACGTTCTCGCCCACGGTCAGGTGCGGGAACAGATTGAACTGCTGGAACACCATCCCGACCTTCTGACGCAATGCGCGCAGGTCGGCGCGACTGGCGTCGAGGTATTCACCGTCCACCTCGATCACCCCGTCGCTGATCGACTCAAGGCCGTTGAGGGTGCGCAGGAAGGTGCTCTTGCCCGAGCCGCTGCGGCCGATGATCGCGACCACTTCGCCCTCTTCGATGCTCAGGTCGACGCCCTTGAGCACGTGGTTGTCGCCGTAGTATTTGTGCAGCGCGGACACTCTAAGCAGGGGCATGCAGCCTCCTTTCCAGATAACGGGCGCTCAGCGAGAGCGGATAACAGAGAATGAAATAACCCAGTGCGACCAGGCCATAGACCATGAAGGGTTCGAAGGTGGCGTTGGCGATCATGCCGCCGGTCTTGGTCAGCTCGGTGAAGCCGATGATCGAGGTCACCGCCGTGCCCTTGACCACCTGCACCGAGAAGCCCACGGTCGGCGCGATGGCGATGCGCAGTGCCTGGGGCAGGATGACGTGGCGCAACTGCTCCATACGGCTGAGCGCCAGACTGCCGGAGGCCTCCCACTGGCCACGTGGAATCGACTCCACACACCCGCGCCAGATCTCGGCGAGAAACGCGCTGGTGAACAGCGTCAGGGAAATGGCCGCCGCCATCCACGCAGAAACGTCGATACCGAACAGCGCAATGCCAAAGAACACCATGAACAACTGCATCAATAGCGGTGTACCCTGAAACAGCTCGATGTAGCCTCGCGCCAGGCGCCGTGGCAGCGCCCGCTCGGAAATGCGCCCGATCAGCACCAGCAACCCGGCCAGGCCGCCACAGGCGAATGCCACCAGCGACAACGCCAGTGTCCACTGAAGCCCCGTCAGCAGGTTGCGCAGGATGTCCCAGAAGGTGAAGTCCATTCAGCGTTTCCCCATCAGCAGGCGCTGCCCGATCCAGTTCAGCAGTTGGCGCACGAGGATGGCCATCAGCAGGTACAGGACGGTGGTCAGCAGGTAGGTCTCGAAAGCGCGGAAGTTGCGCGACTGGATGAAGTTGGCGGCGAACGACAGTTCCTCGGTGGCAATCTGCGAACACACCGCCGAGCCGAGCATGACGATCACGATCTGGCTGGACAGCGCCGGCCAGACCTTGGCCAGCGTAGGACGCAGGACCACGTGACGGAACGCCTCGAAACGACTCATGGCCAGGGCCGCCGCGGCCTCCAGTTGCCCCCTGGGAATGGCCTGGATGCCGGCGCGAATGATCTCGGTGGAATAGGCGCCCAGGTTGATCACCATCGCCAGCACGGCCGCCTCCCATTCGCTCAGGCGAACGCCCAATGCGGGCAGGCCGAAGAAGATGAAGAACAGCTGCACGATGAACGGCGTGTTGCGGATCAGTTCCACGTACAGGCCGAACAGCAGGTCGAACGGGCGCAGGCGCCAGGCCCGCACACCGGCGCCGATCACGCCGATGGCAAGGCCGAGCACGGTGCCGATGGCGGTCAGCTGCAGGGTGAACAAGGCCCCCTTGAGCAGCAGGTCACTCTGGGCAAGGACGGGGGCGAAGTCGAATTGATAAGCCATGGCTAGAGGTGTCCGCAGCCGCTCAAAGATCGGCTGGGAGAGGTTGCTTGAGCCATTTCTCGGCATTGCGGTTCAGGCTACCGTCGGCCTTGGCCGCAGCCAGGGTGCTGTTGACCTTATCCAGCAGCGCCGCCTCATTTTTGGCCACCCCCACGTAGACCGGCGAGTCCTTCAGCTTGACCTTCACCACCGGCACCTTGGCCGGATTCTTCTCGGCGATGGCCGACATCACCACGCTGCCGCTGGCGATCAACTGGACCTGCCCGGAAAGGTAGGCGGCGATGGTCGAGTTGTTGTCTTCGAAGCGCTTGATCACCGCATCCTTGGGCGCCACGGCAGTCAGGGCCATGTCCTCGATCGAGCCGCGGGTGACGCTGATGGTCTTGCCGGCGACTGCACCAATGTCATCGATCTTCGCTTCGGCCGGGCCGAAAACGGCCAGGTAGAACGGCGCGTAGGGGCGCGAGAAGTCGATCACCGCCTCACGCTCAGGGTTCTTGCCCAGGCTCGAGATCACCAGATCGACCTTGCCGGTGGTCAGGAACGGGATGCGGTTGGTGCTGTTGACCGGGGTCAGGGCCAGCTTGACGCCAAGCTTGTCGGCCAGCAGTTGCGCGGTATCGATATCCAGACCACGCGGTTTCATGTCCGGGCCGACCGAACCGAACGGCGGGAAGTCCTGGGGCACGGCGACCTTGAGCACGCCACGGGCACTGATATCGGCCAAGGCGTCGGCCTGGGCCAAGGGCAGCGCAAGGGTGGTGCCACAGAACAGAGTCGCCAGGAACAGGGAGCGGAACGTCGTCATGAAAAGGCCTCGCTGGAATTCGGGTGATGGGACTGACCTGGCCATTGCAGGGGGCATGCCAGTCTGCGCCCACGCCCTTTGCGAAAGGCCGCCAGGCCCGTGGCTGCAAGGTCTTACTGGTCTGAACAGTTGTACCGCATGGTCGTCCTCTGACCTGGAGCGCGCCCTGCTTTCGTGCAAGGCCTTTCGGGGCTGCGCCAGGTTGGCGCAACGCTTGCCAGCACGGTCGGTTCACCGTAAAACGTCAGCGTCATTGCCCTCTGACTGGTCTGAACAGCATGCTCGACACTCTCCCCCGCGCCGTCCCGGAACTGGCCCTGCAGGCCATCCGCAAGCTCATCGATGAAGGCGGTTACCAGCCGGGCGATCCCCTGCCTTCGCAACGTGACCTGGCAGAGCGACTCGGGGTCAGCCGCGCCTCACTGCGTGAAGCGCTGTCGTCGCTCAGCGCCTTGGGCTTGGTGAGCGTGCAGCCCGGCAAGGGCGTATTCGTACAGAGTCCGGCACCCAGTGGGTTTTCCTGGCCCTATGCCGAGCAGGTATCGGCCGCCGATACGTTCCAACTGCGCTATGCACTGGAGGGTTTTGCCGCCGGGCAAGCGGCGCTGGCATTGACCGCCGACCATATCGACCGGCTCCAGGCCAATGTCGAAGCCATGCGCCAGGAGCTGCGCGAGGGGCGCTTCGAGAACGCGGCGCGGCTCGATTTCGAGTTCCATCAATTGCTGCTGCAGGCCTGCGGCAACCAGGCGATGCTGCAGGTCATCACCGCGAGCCAGGAAATTTTCCTGGAGAGCCAGAAGCTGCCGTTCATTCGCCCTGAGCGGGCCATGGAAACCTGGCAGGAACATCGCAAGATCCTCAAGGCCCTCGAACGCCGGTCGCAAGCCGGGGCTCAGCGAGCGATGCAGGAGCATATCCGCAACGCCGCCTCGCGTACCGGGGTGGTGTTCGCTGTCTGAACGGCGACTGTCGTGCCCTGTTCGCGATAGATCCGCGGTCGAAACAGATATCCCGGTGTCGCCCTCAAGGATGCACCGCCCCCCGCCCTCCGCTCTACTGGCCCTGACAACCAGACGACACGGCTCGACCGTGTCCACCCCCTGCCAGGCTGCCTATGACAACCGGAGAGCATTCGCATGTCTGTATCCCATGAGGTATCGCCCGCCACCCTGCGTCGGGTGATTGCCGCATCGGCCATCGGTAACTTCGTCGAGTGGTTCGATTTCGCGGTGTACGGTTTTCTCGCCACGCTGATCGCCAGCCAGTTTTTCGCCAGCCAGGACGCCAGCGTCGCCCTGCTCAAGACCTTCGCCGTCTTCGCCGTGGCCTTCGCCCTGCGTCCGCTGGGCGGCATCGTGTTCGGTGCACTGGGCGATCGCCTGGGGCGCAAGCGCATCCTGTCGCTGACCATCCTGCTCATGGCCGGTTCAACAACACTCATCGGGCTGCTGCCGACCTACGCCAGCATCGGCATCGCCGCGCCCGCACTGCTGACCCTGGCGCGCTGCCTGCAAGGTTTTTCCGCAGGTGGCGAGTACGCCGGGGCCTGCGCCTACCTGATGGAGCATGCGCCTCGGGAAAAACGTGCGTTCTACGGCAGCTTCGTGCCGGTCTCGACCTTCTCGGCATTCGCCTGCGCGGCGGTCATTGCCTATGCCCTCGAAGCCAGCCTGACGCCAGACGCCATGAACACCTGGGGCTGGCGCGTGCCCTTCCTGATCGCCGCACCGCTGGGCCTGGTCGGGCTTTACCTGCGCTGGCGCATGGAAGAAACACCCGCCTTCCGCGAGGCCATCGCCGAGGGCCGCGAGCATGAACATTCGCCACTCAAGGAAACGCTTCGCCACCATGGCCGGGCGATCCGCAACCTGGGCGCATTCATTTCACTGACGGCGCTGTCGTTCTACATGTTCACCACCTACTTCGCCACCTACCTGCAACTGGTCGGCAACCTCAGCCGCGCCCAGTCGCTGTTGGTAACCACCGTGGCGCTGCTGTTCGCAGCAGCCGGCTGCCCGTTGGCAGGTGCGTTTTCGGACCGGATCGGACGCCGCCGCACCATCGGCTTCACGTGCATCTGGGTGATGGTCTGCGTGTTCCCCGCGTACTGGCTGGCCAGCTCCGGCTCGATGCCAGGCGCGCTGCTGGGCGTGATCCTGCTGGCGGTAGGCGCCTTGTCCAGCGGTGTGGTGACAGCGGCCTTGCTGTCGGAGAGTTTCCCGACCCGGACCCGCTACACTGCCTCGGCCATCACCTACAACGTCGCCTATACCCTGTTCGGCGGTACCGCGCCGCTGGTGGCGACCTGGCTGATCGGACAGACCGGCAGCAGCCTGGCACCGGCCTTCTACCTGGTGATCATCGCCCTGGTGGCGCTGGTTGGCGGGCTGGCGCTGCCGGAGACTTCGCGCATTTCCCTGCATGAGGAATCGCTGGGGAGCCAGCCAGCCCCGGCCTGACATCACCGGAGCCGACTGGCAGCCACCTCACTCTTCTTCCCGCCGATACGCCCAGCGATAGAGTGCGGGCAACACCAGCAAGGTCAAGGCCGTCGACGACAGGATCCCGCCGATCACCACTGTCGCCAGCGGCCGCTGCACCTCGGCGCCCGTGCCGGTGGCCAGCGCCATCGGGATGAACCCCAGCGACGCCACCAGCGCGGTCATCAATACCGGCCGCAGCCGGGTCAATGCGCCCTCCTCGACCGCCACCCGCAGCGATCGCCCCTCTTCTCGCAGGCTGCGAATGAAGGCGATCATCACCAGGCCGTTAAGTACCGCAACCCCCGACAGCGCGATAAACCCGACCCCTGCCGAAATCGACAATGGAATGTCCCGCAGCCACAAGGCCAGCACCCCTCCGGTCAGGGCGAAGGGAATCCCGGTGAACACCAGCAAGCCGTCACGCAGGTTGTTGAACATCATCAGCAGCAACGCCATCACCAGCAGCAGTGAAACCGGGACCACTACCCGCAGCCTCTCGGCAGCCGACTGCAACTGCTCGAACTGCCCGCCCCAGCGTGTCCAGTACCCAAGCGGGACCTGCACCTGGTCGATCAGGGCCTGCTCGGCCTGCTCGACGAACGAGCCCAGGTCGCGGCCACGCACGTTGGCACTGACCACCACCACACGCTTGCCATCCTCGCGGCTGACCTGGTTCGGGCCCAATTGCAGGTTGAGGCTCGCCACCTGCGACAACGGGATGAAGCCGATTTGTGCCGCGCCAGCACCGGCCGGCACCGGTATCAGCAGGTTCGCCAGCCCGTCGACGTCCGTGCGCAGGGCTTCGGACAGGCGCACCACCATGTCGAAGCGCCGGTCACCCTCGTACAGCGTCCCCGCCTTGCGCCCGCCGACAGCGATGGCCACCGCATCCTGCACCTGGGCAATGTTCAGACCGTGGCGTGCCGCCTTGTCGCGGTCGATATCGATGGTCAGTACCGGCAACCCGGTGGTCTGCTCGACCTTGACCTCCGATGCCCCCGGCACCTGCTGCAAGGTGGTGGCAATTTTCGCCGCCGTGGCGTTGAGCACGTCCATGTCATCGCCGAAGACCTTCACCGCCACATCGCTGCGCACCCCGGAAATCAGCTCGTTGAAGCGCAGTTGGATGGGTTGCGACAGTTCATGGTTGCTGCCAGGCACACTGGCGGCGGCTTGCTGCACCTCGGCAATCAGCGCTTCGCGCGGCTTGCCTGGATCGCGCCATTGCTCACGCGGCTTGAGCATCACATAGGCGTCGGAGATGTTCGGCGGCATCGGGTCCGAGGCGATCTCGGCAGTACCGGTGCGGGCGAATACCCGCTCGACCTCGGGCACTTGGGCGATGATCGCCCGTTCCAGGCGTTGCTGCATGTCCACCGATTGGCTCAGGCTGGTGCCCGGCACCCGCAGCGACTGCAGGGCGAAGTCACCCTCGCTGAGGCTGGGGATGAACTCACTGCCCATGCGGCTGGCCAATACACCCGACAGCAGCACCAGGCTTGCAGCGGCGGTGAAGGCCAGCTTGCGTCGTTGCAGCACCCAGGCGAGCACCGGAGCGTAACGCTGGCGAGCAGTACGCATCAGCACACCTTCCTCCTCCTTCACCTTGCCGGTAACGAACAACGCAATCGCCGCCGGCACGAAGGTCACCGAAAGAATCATCGCCCCCAGCAAGGCCATGACCACGGTGAACGCCATGGGGTGGAACATCTTGCCTTCCACACCGGTCAGGGCAAATATCGGCAGGTACACCACCATGATGATCAACTGCCCGTAGATCAGGGGCCGGCGTGCCTCGCGAGCGGCCGCGAACACTTCATGGAAGCGCTCGGCACGGGTCAGCATGCGCCCGTGCTTGTGCTGGGCATGAGCCAGTCGGCGGATGGCGTTCTCGACGATCACCACGGCACCGTCGACGATGATGCCGAAGTCCAGCGCCCCCAGGCTCATGAGGTTGGCGCTGACCTTGTTGGCGAACATGCCGGTGAAGGTGAACAGCATCGACAGCGGTATGACCATGGCCGTGATCAATGCCGCACGGATGTTGCCCAGGAACAGGAACAGTACCGCGACCACCAGGATGGCGCCTTCGACCAGGTTTTTCTTCACCGTGGCGATGGCTTTTTCCACCAGGTTGGTGCGGTCGTACACCGTGACCGCCATCACCCCCTTGGGCAGGCTGCGGTTGATCTCGGCAAGCTTCGCCGCGACCGCCTGGGACACTGTGCGGCTGTTCTCGCCAATCAGCATGAACACGGTGCCCAATACCACCTCGCGGCCATTCTCGGTCGCCGCGCCCGAGCGCAGTTCCTCGCCCAGGCCGACCTGGGCCACATGGCTGACACGAATTGGCGCGCCATCGGCACTGGAGATGACGATATTGGCAATATCCTCGATCGACGCCACCTGCCCCGGCGCACGCACCAGCAACTGCTCGCCGTTGCGCTCGATGGCGCCGGCGCCGACGTTGGCATTGTTGCCCTGCAACGCCGCGATCAGGTCGTCGAGGGTGAGCTTGTACGCCGCCAGGCGCTTGGGATCCGGTGCAATCAGGTACTGCTTGGCGTGGCCCCCGATGCTGTTGACTTCGGCCACACCCGGCACATTGCGCAGTTGGGGCTTGATAATCCAGTCCTGGATCACCCGCAGGTCGGTAGCGGTATAGGACGTGCCGTCCTCCTTGAGTGCGCCGTCCTGGGCTTCGACCGTCCACAGGAAGATCTCCCCCAGGCCCGTCGAGATCGGCCCCATGCTGGCTTCGATGCCCTCTGGCAACTGTTCGCGAGCGACTTGCAGGCGCTCGTTGACCAGTTGCCGGGCGAAGAAGATATCGGTGACGTCATCGAAGATCACTGTCACCTGCGACAACCCTGAACGCGACAGCGACCGGGTCTGCTTCAGCCCGGGCAGGCCGGCCATCGCTGTCTCGATGGCATAGGTGATGCGCTGCTCGGTCTCCAGCGGCGAATAGCCGGGTGCAGCGGTGTTGATCTGCACCTGCACGTTGGTGATATCGGGCACCGCGTCGATCGGCAGCTTCTGGTAGCTGTGGATGCCCACCGCAGCCATCAGCACCACGGCAAGCATCACCACCAGGCGTTGCTCGATGGCAAATTGAATCAGGCGTTCGAACATGAGGGTTTCCCGGATCAGTGACTGTGCTCGGCCGAGCCCTTGCCCAGCTCGGACTTGAGGACAAAGCTACCTGCCGCCGCCACCTGGGTGCCGCTGGCCAGGCCTTCGGTGATTTCGACGAAACCGCCATCGCGACGACCCGTCCTGACCGGCAACGCCTGGAAGCCATCAGGGGTGCGGGCGAACACCACGCTGCGCTCTTCGAGGGTCTGCAGGGCAACCTGCGGAACCACCACGGCAGCCTCTGCCTGCTCGACAGTCACCGCGATATTGACGAACAGCCCTGGGCGCCACGACCCCTTGGGGTTGGCCAGCGTGGCGCGAGCGGTGGCGGCGCGGTTCTGCTCACCGAGCAGGTTGCCGACGTAGTTGATGGTGCCCTCGACCTGCGCATCGAGGTCCGGCGAACTGACCGTCACGGCGCGCCCGCTGGTAACTTTGTCCAGATCACGCGGGGTTACGGCGAACGTGGCCCAGACCCGATTCAAATCAGACAGGGTGAAGGCGTTGCTGGCCTCACTCACCACCTCGCCAACGGCCAGGTGTTTTTCCACCACCACCGCATCGAACGGTGCACGCAGTTCGTAGCGATTGCCCGCCCCCGCCGGGGCCACGGCAGCCACCTTCTGCCCGGCATTGGCCAAGGCGATTTCAGCTTCCTGCAAGACCTGGCGAGCCTGCAGGTAATCCTGCTCGGCGCTGATGCGCTCCTGCCACAGCTGCTTTTCACGCTCGAAGGTCAGCCGCGCCAGCTCGACCCGCCGCTGCGCCGCCTGCTGCTCGCTGCGCAGCTCGGAAATCTGTTGGCTGGCGATCACCGCCAGCACCTGGCCACGCTTGACCGGCTGGCCCAGGTCGGCCTGCACCGACTCGACCACACCAGGAACACGCGGCACCACGTGGGCGGTACGGTCCTCATCGAAACGGATCTCGCCAGGAAAACTGATCGACGTCCCCAGGGCGCGCGGGCCGGCGGTGACCAACTGGACCCCGGCCGCCTCGATCTGCGCAGCGGAAAGGTGCAGCTCGCCCTCTTCGTCGTGAGCTTCCTCGCCGGACGCTGCCGGCGCGCTGCCGTGGTCGTGGCCGTCGTTGCCATGGTCGTCTTGGCCGGACTCACTGGTCTTTCCGGGGCCGAGGTTGCCGGTCCAGGCCAACCCACCGGCGCCGATCACGGCGACCAGGGTGGCAAGGAGGGCGAACTTGCGGGTGGTGTTCATGGGGGCTCCTGCTGCAAATGAAGAAGGTGGAACGCTCGATTCGCGCCTCAGCGCCCGGCATCCAGCTGGCCATAGATCCGCTCGATCTGGGCCCGCGCATCACTTGCCGAAGCCAGGGCGTCGAGGTACTGCCCACGGGCTTCGATCAGCGTGCGCTGGGCGTCCAGGACATCGAGGAACGCGAACTTGCCGCGCTCGAAGCCGCGCGTGGCGGTATCTACCGCCTGGCGTGCCGAGGGCAGAATTGTGCGGTCGTAGGCGTTGACCTCGGCCATGGCCATGGCCCACTGGCTCAGGGCGCTGCAGGTGTCGCTGCGCAGGCGCAGTTCCACCGCGTTGCGCAGGTCGCGGGCCTGGTCGGCGCGACGCGAGGCCGCCAGCACGTTGCCCTGGTTTCGATCGAACAGCGGCAGCGGCATGGACAGGCCGACCACGTTGACCCGTTCGCGGTCCTCGCGGCTGTACTGGCTGCCCAGGCTGACCGTTAGGTTGGGGATACGCTGGGCTTTTTCCGAACCTAGCGCAGCCTCTGAGCGCTCGATCTGCACGGCGGCAAGGCGCCACTCGACAGTCTGTTCGACCTTGCCCAGCAAGACCTCGGCCTGTGGCGCCGGGCCAGGCAACAAGCCGCTGCCATCAAGCTGTGTGAACGCCACCTCGGCGCTGCCGGTCAAGCGCGCCAGCGCCTGCCAGGCCACCACGCGATCCGCTTCGGCGCGACGCAGTTGCGCCAGGGCCTGGGCCAACTGCACTTCGGCGCGAGTGGCCTCGACCGGCGATGACTGGCCCGCCGTGACCCGCGCCTGTACCACCCGCAGGCCCCGTTCGGTCAAGGCTTTGGACTGCTCGGCCAGCTCCACCGCAGTCTGCGCCCGCAGTGCAGCATGGAACGCCTGGGTCACATCGGCACGCAGGCCATTGCCTTGGCGCTCGAGCTCCAGCCGGGCGATATCCTGACCGGCCTTGGCCACCTCGACACGCGCGCCCCGTTTGCCACCCAACTCGAGCGCCTGGCTGAGCATGACCGTGGTGGTACTGGTGTCGCGGCGAGTGTCTTCACGCTCCCAGGAAAGCTCCGGGTTAGGTATCAGCCCGGCCTGGCGCCGTTCGCCATCGGCAATGCCCTGTCCCTGGCGCACGGCAGCCAGGTCCGGGTTATCGGCAAACGCCGCATCGAGCGCCTGGCCCAGGGTCAGGCCCTGTCCTGCCTGGGCGAAAGCACTGGCCGACAGCAGGCAAATCAGGACAAGGGAGCGGGAGGGTTTGAACGGCACGGTCTGGGATCCTCGACGGCTGGCGGTTGCTGGCGAGGGACTCTAGGGCGCGGCGGTTATCGTGGCGGTGGCGTGAAGATTACGATTCTGTAATCCAGCCGGAACGATGGGCGATTATCGCCCCCGTTTTTGATGCCGAATGGTGCCGCCGATTTACAAAACTAACCAGATAGTACAAAACTTACTGCAGCCAACAATAAAAGCGATGCTGCGCCATGTCATGCCCAATCCTTGTACTCAACGGCCCCAACCTCAACCTGCTGGGCACACGCGAACCCGGTCACTATGGCCGGGAAACCCTCGCCGACCTTGCGAACCTGTGCGCCGCCAGCGCCCGCGAGCTGGGCCTGGAAACCGAGTTTCGCCAGACCAACCATGAAGGTGAATTGATCGACTGGATCCATGGCGCCCGAGGTCGCTGCGCCGGCATCCTGATCAATCCCGGTGCCTGGACCCACACCTCGGTTGCCATCCGTGACGCCTTGGTCGCCTGTGAGCTGCCGGTGATCGAGGTGCACCTGTCCAACATCTACAAGCGCGAACCGTTCCGACACCTTTCGTTCGTATCGGCGGTGGCCGTGGGGGTGATCTGCGGATTGGGCAGCCAGGGCTACCGCGCAGCGCTGGCGCATTTCCAGCAACTGCTGCAGGAGGTGGCTGCATGAGGCCGCACAGCATCCTCGCTGGCCTGATCGGGCGCGGCATCCAGGCCTCGCGCACACCTGCGCTGCACGAGCAAGAGGGCGATGCCCAGACCTTGCGCTACTTGTATCGGCTGATCGATGTCGACCAGCTGGGCCTGGACGACAGCGCCCTGCCCCGCTTGCTCGACGCGGCACAGCACACCGGCTTTACCGGGTTGAACATCACCTTCCCGTTCAAGCAGGCGATCCTGCCGTTTCTGGATGAACTGTCAGACGAGGCGCGCGGCATCGGCGCCGTCAACACAGTGCTGTTCAAGGACGGCAGGCGCATCGGCCACAACACCGACTGCCTGGGTTTCGCCGAAGGCCTGCGCCGAGGCCTGCCCGGCGTTGCCCGGCGTCAGGTGGTGCAAATGGGGGCTGGCGGTGCGGGGGCAGCAGTGGCCCATGCGCTGCTGGCCGAAGAAGTCGAGTGCCTGGTGCTGTTCGAGATAGACCGCGCACGCGGGCAAGCGCTGGTGGACAACCTCAACACACGCTTCGGAACCGGCCGCGCACAATTGGGCGAGAACCTGGCCGACGCCTTGGCGGCAGCCGACGGGCTGGTCAACACCACGCCAGTGGGCATGGCCAAGCTGCCGGGTACACCGTTGCCGGTCGAACTGCTGCACAGGCGCTTGTGGGTGGCCGAGATCATCTACTTCCCGCTCGAAACCGAACTGTTGCGCCATGCCCGGTCGCTGGGCTGCCAGACACTCGACGGCGGTACCATGGCCGTGTTCCAGGCGGTCAAGGCATTCGAGCTGTTCAGCGCTCGCCAGGCCGACCCGATACGGATGCAGGCACACTTTGCCAGTTTGCGGTGAGTCGTCTCCTGCGCCAGCGCTAGCCTGGGCCTACGTCGATGGCTCGGCCAGCAGCTCGCGGATCACCTGTTCCTGACCGGCGTAGTCCCCTTCACCGAAATGCACATGGCGCACTTGCCCCTTGCGATCGACGAAGTAATGCGCCGGCCAGAACTGATTGCCCCAGGCATTCCAGATCCGGTAATCGTTGTCGACCGCCACCGGATAACCGATGTCGAGCGAACGTACCTTCTGCCTGAGATTGCCCACATCATGCTCGTAGTCGTACTCCGGCGTATGCACGCCCACCACCACCAGCCCCTGGTCGGCATAGCGCTTGGCCCACTGGTTGACGTACGGCATGCTGCGCTTGCAGTTGATGCAGTCCCAGGTCCAGAAGTCCACCAGCACGACCTTGCCCTTGAGCGCCGGAGCATCCAGCGGCGGCGAGTTGATCCACGCCTGGGCACCTGCCAGCGAAGGCATTGGCCCCAGGTCGTCCCGCGCCAACAGGTGCCCGGCCAGGCCCAGCCCAGCGAGCGCCAGGACTACACCGCCCAGCTTGAGCGAGCGGCGTCGCCAGGGGCTGCCTGGCTCGGCCTGGGTGCGATCAGTTGTCATGGCAACCGCCGGTGGCGTAGGTGCGGTACTCGACGCTCTGTGCCTGGCCCTGCGAGTCCAGGTAGTCCATGCGGGTGTTGACCACGCCACACGCGTTGCTGCGGTCGTTCTTTACCGACAATACGCGCTTGACGTCCAGGTGATCACCGTAGCGGTACTGCATGGCCTGGCTGTCGGGCATCGGTTGGGTACTGGCCTGGGCGGCGATGGCGCCGACGCTGAGCACGGCGAACAGGCTGGCACTGGCAAGGGTCTTGAAGTTCATGATGGATCTCCTGCGGGGGCTTTGGGTGGGAAGCTGTTCGCTCCCCGGTCGAGAGCCATTTGAAGCCCGCCAGGTATCGGCCATGTGTCGAGAAATGCCCGTGCTGCTTCGTTCTGTATCTGTGTCGCAGGCGGATACACTGCAATACAAACACCCGCAGGCAAGCGAGCCGAGCCTCGTTACACTGTGCCCATCGCACTCATTACAGGACCACCATGATGGAACACGTCGATCACATCCTGATCGTCGACGACGACCGCGAAATTCGCGAGCTGGTCGGCAACTACCTGAAGAAGAACGGCCTGCGCACGAGCATCGTCGCCGACGGCCGGCAGATGCGCAGCTTTCTCGAAGGCAACTCCGTCGACCTGATCGTGCTCGACATCATGATGCCCGGCGATGACGGCCTGCTGCTGTGTCGCGAACTCCGTGCCGGCAAGCACCGCAACACGCCCGTCTTGATGCTGACCGCCCGCAACGACGAGACCGACCGCATCATCGGCCTGGAAATGGGCGCCGACGACTACCTGACCAAACCGTTCTCCGCCCGCGAGCTGCTGGCGCGCATCAATGCAGTGCTGCGTCGCACGCGCATGCTGCCGCCCAACCTCACCATCAGCGAAAGCAGCCGGCTGATCGCCTTCGGCCAATGGCGCCTCGACACCACCGCCCGCCACCTGCTCGACGACGAAGGCACCCTCGTGGCCTTGAGCGGTGCCGAGTATCGCCTGTTACGGGTATTCCTCGACCATCCGCAGCGGGTGCTCAGCCGCGAGCAACTGCTCAACCTCACCCAGGGCCGTGAAGCCGACATCTTCGACCGCTCCATCGACCTGTTGGTCAGCCGGCTGCGCCAGCGCCTGGGCGACGACGCGCGCGAGCCGACCTGCATCAAGACCGTGCGCAGCGAGGGCTATGTGTTCTCGCTGCCGGTCTCGCTGATCGAGTCGCCGACATGAAGTGGCCAGGCACTCTGGCTTCGCGCCTGGCGCTGATCTTCCTGACCGGGCTGGTGCTGGCCTACGGCTCGTCGTTCGGCCTTCAGTTCTACGAGCGCTACGTCAGCAGCCGCTCGATGATGCTGAGCAACCTGGAAATGGACGTCGCCACCTCGGTGGCCATCCTCGACCGCCTGCCCGCCGCCGAACGTGCTGCGTGGCTGCCGCGCCTGGAGCGTCACAACTACCGCTACCGCCTCGACCAAGGCCTCGCCGGCCAGAGCATGCCCAGCGCCGACCCGCCCATGGCAGCAGAGTCGATCGTCAAGGCGATTGGCAAGGACTATCAACTGACCTTCCAGGAAATCCCTGGGCCGAACGCACACTTCCAGGCTCATCTCGACTTCGCCGACGGCGCGCCGCTGACCATCGACGTCACCCCGGCGCCGGTGCCACTGGCCACCTGGCTACCCGTGGTGCTGTTGTTCCAGCTGGCGGTCCTGCTGCTGTGCACCTGGCTTGCGGTACGCCTGGCGATCGGCCCCCTGACGCGCCTGGCCCAGGCCGTCGATCACCTCGACCCCGACAAGCCCGGCCCACAGCTGGATGAGAGCGGCCCGCGCGAGGTGAAGTACGCCGCCGTGGCCTTCAACGCCCTGCAGGCACGCATCGCCGCTTATCTCAAGGAGCGCATGCAATTGTTGGCGGCCATCTCCCATGACCTGCAGACACCGATCACACGCATGAAGCTGCGCGTGGAAGTGATGGATGACGGGCTGGAAAAGGACAAACTGTGGAACGACCTGAGCGCCATGGAGCATCTGGTGCGCGAGGGGGTGGCCTACGCCCGCAGCATGGACAGCAGCACCGAACAGCCCTGCAAGGTCAATCTCGACGCGTTCCTCGACAGCCTGGTGTTCGACTACCAGGACAGCGGCGCGCAGGTCGTGCGCTGCGGTGACACCGACACGGTGCTGCACACCCGCCCGCATGCCTTGCGCCGAGTCCTGGTCAACCTGCTGGACAACGCCTTGAAGTTCACCGGCTCTGCGCGCCTGGAGGTCAGCCACGGCAGTACCGGCGATACCCTCATTCGAGTGCTCGACGACGGCCCGGGGATTCCCGAACAGGAATTGAGCGAGGTGCTCAAACCCTTCTATCGGGTCGAAGGCTCGCGCAATCGCAGCACCGGCGGGACCGGACTCGGGCTGGCCATTGCCCATCAACTGACCCAGGCCATGGGTGGACGACTGAGTCTGAGCAATCGTGAAAGCGGCGGGCTGTGCGCCCAGGTAGAACTGCCACCCTCCCACCTGTAGAAGTGGGGCTGTCTGTGGGAGCGGGCTTCCCTCCCACGGTCGGTTCATGTATGGATCTGTAGCACACCCGCCCAACGCTACACACCGATACACAACCCCCGCCCCGCCGACACACTGCAGATACCCCTCGCCAACACACTCCCAGCCACAACAACGCCACGGCCTTCGCCGTCGCAGACCTGGGAGCTGCTCATGAAAAACCTCGCGTTACCCTCCGGCTGGAAGCTGTTCGCTGCCCTTGCCGGCCTGACCCTGCTGATGACCGGGCTGGCCCTGTCGATGCACCCCGTCGGCTCTGCCGAAGCCCTGCGCACAGCCATCCGCGCCACCGCACGCAGCTCCTTCGCGCTGTTCCTGCTGACGTTTCTCGCCTCCTCGCTGGTGACCCTGTTACCTGGAGTCTTCAGTCGCCAGGTGCTGCGTGAGCGACGCTTCCTCGGGTTGGCCTTCGCCTTCTCCCACACGGTTCACGGGGTACTGATCTACCTCTATGCGCAACGCTTCCCGGAGCTGTTCTGGGCCGGCCGCACCGCAGTGGCCAACATTCCCGGCAGTGTTGGCTACCTGTTCATCCTGCTGCTGACCCTGACCTCGTTCAAAGGCGCCATGCGCCTGCTCGGCGGCCGTCTGTGGCGAGGCCTGCACAGCACCGGCACCTGGGTGCTGGCCGGGGTGTTCTGCCTGTCGTTCTACAAGCGCATCCCGATGGGCGGCTGGTACCCGCTGGCATTCGCCCTGATGTTCGCTGCCATCGTCCTCAAGCTCACCGCCAAGCGCGCTCAACACCTGCGCCGCGCCAAACCTGCCCTTTCCTGCTGAAGCGAGGCCTGCACCATGACAACGCTGATCAACCGCACCCTTTCACGCATCGACAACACCGGCAACTGGAGCGCAGACCTGCCCCTTCGGCTGTTCCTGGCCTGGGAGTTCTTCGAATCAGGCCTTGAGAAGTTCAACGGCAACAACTGGTTCGTCGACTTGCAGGCCAACTTTCCCTTCCCGTTCAACGTGCTGCCCGCTGAATTCAACTGGCAACTGTCGATGTGGGCCGAGCTGATCTGCCCGCTGCTCCTGCTGCTGGGCTTCGGTACACGGCTGGCCTCGGTGGTGTTGGCCGTGGTGACGGTCGTCGCGATCGCCTCCGTGCACTGGCCGGCACATTGGTCATCGCTGGCTGAGCTGGCCCAGGGCTATACCATTACCGACCGCGGCTTCGGCAACTTCAAGCTGCCGCTGATCTACCTGGTGGCTTTGCTGCCGCTGATACTCAAGGGATCCGGCCGCCTGAGCCTGGATCATTGGCTGGCCCGTCGCTGGCAGCACGGCTGATCAAGGCCCGCAGAACACAAAGCCCACGCCTGGCAACAGGCGTGGGCTTTGTGTCTTCCCGCAAAGCTTGAGGCGACTCGTCAGGCCGCCCGGGTTCCGATGATCACACCCTGGGCGCGCAACCCTTCAAGCATCGCTTTGCCGCCTTCGAGCAACGCCTCGCCGCCCAGTGCCAGCAAGCGCTCACGCCCGCTGCCCGATGCGTTCAACAGCTGCCACGCCAAGGGTGCCAGGCGGGAAAAGTGCACCTTGAACCCTGCATCGCGGTGCACCAGCAGCAGAGTCGGCACCTCAGGCGCCTGTTCTGGCTGATAGTCAGGGCCGATTCGCTCTACCGGCCATTGATAAGCCAGCACCTGGGCCACACAGGATAGCAGCGGTTCCCCGTCAAGCAGGTCGCCGTGCGGATCGTGTGCGGGGTCCTGCGCATCCGTGAGGCTCAAGTACGCCTCGATCCACTCGTAATGCGCCAGTTCCAGTTGCCAGGGTGCGTCCAGCTCGACACCCTGCAGGTAGTCGATGAAGCATTCGGCGACCTCGGTGAACAACGGGGTCTGGCTGCGATAGTTGGCATAGAAATCACGCACCCGGGCATGCCAGACCTGATCGCCCAACGTCTTGCGCATCACCGGGAAACCGCCGGCCAGCAGGCCCTCGATGGCCCCGTAGAACAGCTCGCGGTAGACCTTCAACCGCCGCTCCTCGATACCGGGTGGCCCCGGATGACGCTGCGGGTCGCGCAGGTGACGGGCCAGGGTGAATTGTTGCTCGCGCAGTTCAGTCATGGCGCAACCCTCCGGCAGCCTGTTGCAGCGCCCGGATGCGTGCAGTCTCGGCGAGCAGCTCGGCCATGGGCGGGTAGTTGAAGTCGCGTTCCAGTACGGTCGGCTGATTGCCGAAGCGCTGGCACGCAATCGAGAACAGCGTCCATACGTCTTCCTTCACCGCAGCGCCGTGGGTGTCCACCTTCAAGTCCGCTGCCTCGTCGTAGTGCCCCGCCACATGCATGCCAACCACTCGCTCGCGCGGCAGCCCTTCGAGGAAGGTCAATGCGTCGTACCGGTGATTGCAGGCATTGACGAAGACATTGTTGACGTCCAGCAACAGGTCACAGTCGGCTTCCTCGAGCACCGCGCAGATGAACGACAACTCGCTCATCGCCTGGTAGGGCGCGGCGTAGTAGCTGATATTTTCCACGGCGATGCGCCTGCCCAGGCAATCCTGGGCCTGACGGATACGCGCAGCGACATGGCGGACCGCTTCGTCGGTGAAAGGGATCGGCATCAGGTCGTAGAGGTGACCGTCATCGCTGCAATAGCTCAGGTGCTCGCTGTACAGCTTCACCTGGTAACGGTCCATGAAGCGCCGGGTGCCATCGAGCAGCTTCAAGTCCAGCGCCTCCGGCCCGCCCAGCGACAGTGACAAGCCATGGCAGGCGATTGCGAAACGTTCGGCGAGCTGCGCCAGCCCATGGCCAAAGGCGCCACCGACATTGATCCAGTTCTCCGGGGCGCACTCGAGGAAGTCCACGGTGCCCGGCTCCAGTTTCAGCAGTTCAGCCAGCAGGCCGCGGCGCAAGCCAAGGCCGGTGAGCAAGGGTTCGGAATGCATGGGGAAAGTCTCCGCAGGGGCCGGAAACGACCGCGGGGCAAGCCGCCTCCCGTTGAACGATGGAAGATGGCTTGCCCCGCGCGCTAACCGGCGAAAAGTCAGATGTTTCGAATGAGACGGCAGAGCGGCGGGAGAAGATTGCAGATGGCGGTCATGGCGAAGCTCCACGTCGGTCGAAAGGTCAGCTCATTTCGCCGCAGTGGTGTGTCCCCGATGTATCGAGAAGCGAGGGAATTTGTATGGCAATCGGTCACCGGGGCCCGCTGATACAGTGGGATACAAAAACGCCGGTCTGCAAAGACCGGCGCTGGCGGTTCAGTCGTCCAGTGGCTTGGGCGGTGCTGCCGGCTTGGCCGGTTTGGCGGCCTTGCCAGTTTCTTTCGCCTTGGGCTCCGAGGCCGGGGCAGCGGCTACAGGCTCGGGGGCAGCAATGGCTTTCTCTGCCGCCGGCAGTTCGTCAACGGCCTTGAAAATCGCCTGCGGGTCGATCTTCTCACCGCTTTCATCATCCTTGAGCATGTGGCGCTCGCCATCCTTGCCGATCAGGATCACCTTGGTGCCCTTGCTCGCGCCAAGCTTGAGTTCGCGGATCAGCGCCATGGTGGTCTGCTGCTCGAGGTTCTTGTCTTCGCGTTTACCCATCATCTGGGCGACGCTGAAGAGCACCAGGTTGCGCTCCTTGAACCCGGCCTGGGTGGCCGGATCCTTCATGGCCTCCTCCAACCCGCGCAACGTCGGGTCGGCGCTGCTGGGGGCGATCACGACCAATGGCCGTGCCTTGCCCAGCTCCTTGGCCAGGGGCGCATCGCTGTCGGCAGCCAGCAGCGGGGCAGCGACGGCAAGCAGAGTGGCGAGGGTCAGTGACCGGACGAGCATGTGTATCTCCTTGTTCTCTCGATATATCAATGACTACAGATCATAGAGAAAGATCCGACACGGAGCCTAAACCACCTGAAGTGGAACATGCGCTGTGCAAAGGTAACTTCCGGTGTCCAGGCCTTCGCTCGGGACGTGCGGAAATGCCCGCCCCCCACTGCAGAGCATAGCCCAACAATGAACGCTGGCACCCTCGCCTCTCAGCCCATGCCGCTGCCACGGCTCGGACCCGGCTGCGGCTCGGAAGTCGGCGGTGTTACCTGCGACGGGTTCTGCGCCAGCGCCGTTCGGGTCAGTTCGATGATGCGTGCCTGCACCGCCGCATCGTGCTCGGTCGACAACAGGTCCATCGTTTCGCGAAAGGTCTGGGAATCCATGCCAGTGCCCAAGGCGCGCATGCGCTCGGCAAATTCGCCATCGGCCAAGCGCATCTGAAGGCTGGCACGCTGCTCGCGCAGTTGTCGGTCGATATCCGCGTGCCGCTGCAGATGGGCCTCCAGGGCATCCCCCGTCAGGCCGCCGCGTTGAAGGTCAAGCTCGGCGGACTGAGCCTGAAGTCGTTGAACCTCGATACTCAAGGCTTGCAAGGTATCGTCATAGGACCGAGTGCCTGTCGAGTCATCGCCAGCCATCTCCTGAGCCACCTCGATACGCTCGAAGAACGGCCTCTTGATGGCGTCGAATTCCTCTTGATGGCTGTTCTTGAGGTGCTCGGTCCAGAATTCACGCATGAACAGCGACTCGACCATGGCCTGCTCGGTTTCCCCCTCGCGCAGCCGCCGGCGGGCCGCAGCCAAACGCTCAGGGTTCAAGCCGGCAGTCTGCTGGTAGGCGATGTCCGACGGCTGTGCAGGCAGATCGAACTCATCGCGCAACATGACCCGGTAGGCCAATTCGACCTCGATTTCATCGGGGTCGCTCCCCGCGACCACACGACCGGCAATGTCATCGACGGCAATCCGTTCGATTTCATCCAGGCGCCACAGCTGCCGCCCCAGGTGCACCAATGCCGCATCCTGGGCACCGCCCCGGGCGTCAACCAGTGCCTTCCAGACCAGCATGCGCACTTCCAGCCGACTGAAGTTCCCGATGACACTGTCCTGGCAGGTCCTGGGCAACATCGCCTGGGTGAACAGTTCCTCGCGCAACTGCTCATGCTCGCGCATCGCCAGAATCATGCTGTTCACTCGCCGCCCAAGGTCTGTGCCGTGATTGCGAAAATCCAGCGTTTCGGGCAGGCGGCGCAACAGGTCCATGAAATCGGCGCTGCCCGGCGCCTCGGCCAGCCCATTCCAATGCTCGTCGAACAGTGCGGTGGAACCTGCATCGATCACCTGTCTCCAGATACCGCGTGCTCTGTCGAGCGTAGCAGCGACACCCCCCGCTTGATCGCCGGCATTCTCGGCTTCCAGCTCCTCTTCAACCATCAGTTGATGACGAATCATGAAGCTGCGCAGGCGCTGGGTAGAGGTGGTGCTCAGCGGGTTATCGCTCAACAGCACCGAGCGGGCATACCACCTAGGGGCACTGAAGAAGTGGTCGGGAAGTTCGACAATTGCGTTGTGACGCAGGTCAGCGATCGCCAGAGAGCCGCGACTCAGCAAACCGTCAGGCAACTGGCTGATTCCGGTGTGCGCCAGCTGAAGGGAGCTCAGATGTGGCATGCTTGCCACGGAAAAACTACGCCCCAACGGGTTGTACGACAAATCCAGTAACCTCAGATGCGTCAGTTGCAACAGCGTGGCTGCCTGGCGATCGTCCAGCACGATCCGATTGCCGGTGAGGTCCAGTTCCCGCAGTCGCGAGAGGTGACGTAACCGCGGCGGCAGGCGGGTAAGCCTGTTGCTGGGTAACTCGAGGACTTCCAGGCGACCGAACGCCCGCATGAAGGTGCTGGGAATCTCGGTCAAGCCAATGCCGCGCAACGACAACGACACCACATGATCGAAACTGACCTGTTGCGCAATCTCCGGGAGCGACTGCAATGACACGGCCCACAGGTTCAGACGTTGACCGATCACGCGCCCGAACTGGTCGTACACTCTGGGCAGGGTGCGCCGCCAGGCCGCGAGCAAGGCATCGCGCAGGTAGGCTCGCTCTCCACGGGCGCTCAGGCCGCCAGGCTGATTGGCCCACAACTGCAGGTGCGTCTCCAGCAAAGCCATCTCATCCTCTAGCCGAGTCAGCTCGGTGTGAATGTTTGTGCCGCCGTTGCCGAGCATGACCAGCCAGGTTCGCACCTCGTTGTCGCTCAGGTTCGGGTACAGGTTACGCACCCTGCCGAACAACGGCCGGCATCGCCCACGTCCGGCGCCGCGACCGCTCAACGGGTAACCGACTCGCCCATCCGCCAGACGTTGCGGCGCCCGGAACCAGCCTGCAGAGGCGCGCTTGCCGAGCATCCCCACCACTTCCGAGCGACGGGCCGCCGTCGCGCGCGCCAGGGTCACACGCAGGTTGTGGGCCAAGGGCTCGGTCAACCCCAGGGCCTCCCGCTGCCCGTCGTCCACCCCGCCACTCAGGACGTCGAACAGTTCGCCTTCCTTGAGCACCACCTCTGTTGCACCGTCGAGCAACTGGAAATGCCCATCGGTGTGAACCAGGGTCAGTGTGCGAACGGTCTGTGCGCGGTCTATCGACAGCAGTACCGGGCCGTCCGCCGAGCCCTCGCACAAGCGCCAGGCCACGTTTCGCGAAGCACCCGGCAGTGTGTCCAGCACCTGCAGCGCAACGCGGGCAAGATCGGCATTCTGGCTGGCATCCAAGTACAACCCCTCGAACACCCGGGCCACCCTGATACGCCACACCGCAGCGCCCGCCTGAGAGGCAAGGTCCATCGCCACCCGGCCGTTGTCCAGCAAGCGCCCACGATCGACCACACTGGCTTCGCGCAACAGTTGCGAGGCCGCCCGACTGTGCAGTGAAGAGAACTGTCGGCACAGACGCTCGACGCCCGCGTCTCCGGTTGGCTGCTCCAACGCATACAACTGCTCGAACAGACGCCTGCGTTCGGACCAGATCAGCTCCGCCAATGCCTGGTCGGAGGCATCAGCGCCGCCGGACAGCAACCGTGCCTGATCGAGTACAGTCTCGTCGGTGGCCATGATCCCACTGCGCAATTGGCTGACCACTCGACGGATGCGCAGGTCCAGCCGATAGCGGACGACACTGTCCAGCCATTCGCCATCGGCCACACGTCCCTCGACATGGACCGCGCGCAGATGCTGCGGTTGTATGTCGTGGGCGAGCAGGATTTCGTCGATCTGGTCGTCGTCCAGCTCGGCAAAGTCATGCCCCAGGCGCCGGAACGAACGCCGAGGCTCATCCCACTCCAGTGGTTGCTCCCACCACAGCCGCCAGCCGCCCGCACCATTGTGTCTGAGCACAGGCGCGTGGTTGTCGTCACCCTGCAAGCGCCAGCGCTGATCGCTACCCTGCGCAACCCGATAGTGCTGGCCATCCATTTCAATCCAGCAACCTTCGCCAGCACGGTATACACCTTGGTCGTCACGCAGCGCCCCGGCAGGCGGCGCATTGCGAAATGGCGTGAGGTCCTCCTTCCATAGCCGCGTGCTGCCGTCCTCCAGCCGGACCGGCAATAGGCTATCGACCAGCGCCGAACGGCTCCAGGCCGCTCGCGCCACCTGCGCACCTGCCGCCGTGGCTGCAATCATGGCTACATCGCCGGCGACGTTGAGCAGGTGATCGAGGGCCTCGCTGCTATCCCCCTCGTGCCAGGCCTCGACACCGTGGTAGACCTCACCCAGCAGTTCCCATGCGGTCACTGCGAGCAACACCGCGCCCAGGGCCGGCACGAAGAGCCCCGCTATATTGAGCAAAGCCCAGCCTTCTGCGGACAAGCGCCGATCGTGCTCGCGCCGGACCTGTTCATCCACCGCAGCCGAGGGCACGGCAATCATCGCCGCATCGGCCTTGACCTGCGCAATGCGCGCACGGCCCAGCGCACTGAACAGCGAGCCTTCCAGGGTACTGGCAGTAGCCTGGTCGGTGATCTCCCAGGGGTGCATATGCTCTTCCAGTGCAATGTTTGCCAGGTCCGACACGCCCTGGTAGCCCGAAACAACGGCGGAAAAGAACGACTGCGCATCGCGGCGCAACACAAAGCGGCTGAAGAAACGCTGGTACCCGGGCAGGCGCAGGCGCTTGCCCAGGTCATTGGCAAAGTGGCGCAGGTCGGGGAATGCGCTCCACGGAGTCGTCGGATCGCCCGGAATGTGGACCAGCACGCGGTAGCTGGAGCTGTACAGCGGGCTGAAGATCTCGTCACGAACATCCAGCACCACGATCTGCTCCAGGGTGCACGCCAGCAGGCTCAGGCGCTTGCACTGCACCGGACGTCCTTCGAAGGTCAACGAGGCTTTCTGCGCGCAGAGATTGTGCACCAGCAGGTATTCGTCCTCGCTCAGAACACCTTTGAGCCGCGCAACGCAGGCATCAGCCAGCATGCCGTAGCGATGGGCCCGGCCGAACACCGATTCGGCGGCAGCGCCCGAATGGCTGTCCCGCTCCAGCACGGTGTGCAAATGGCGCTGGTATTGACCGCCCAGGTCCAGAGACCGGCACAATGCAGCAAAACGGCGCGCGTTGGGCAGCCGGGCAGATGCATTGCGAGGATCGCTTAGCCGGTTGCCGGGTAACTGCCCGCCGTCCTCGGTTTCCTCCTCGCGGAAATTGCGCAGCGCCGCCTCGACCAGGGGCATTTGCGTGTACACCGGCTCCGTCACCGGGTAACCGATGGGTATCGAGGTGAGCACTGGCTCGCGGTGACCACGACGAAACTGCAACGCGCGGACATCGAACGGCCCATCGACATGGGGCCTGAGGGCCTCGGCCAAACGCGTTTCGGCAAAGCTGTCCAGGCTGTCCAACTGCCCCATGATGGCTTGGGCCCGCGCCTGGAAATACACGCTGAGCCTCATCGCCTCGTACAGGTGCTTGACCTGCTCCGGGGAAGCCTGGCGTAGCCAGTCCGGCAAACGCTGACCAATCACGGCGTCCTGATGCAGTGCGTGAACATCAGGGACGGCGGTGGCGTCTTGTTCGTGCTGTACGCGGGGGGTCGTCATGGCGTAGCGCTCCTTGGAAAAGAAGCGCAGGCTAGGTGGCAGCGGCCATGCTCGGGCAGTAGATAGATGCCACCCCGGCGGCAGCCGCCCCCCCTCAGAAGAGCAGGAGCTGGCGATCGGTCAGGCTGGCGAAGTCATCCCCCACGAACGGCAGGATCGCATCCGCCACCGGCTGCAACTGACGGCTCAGGTAGTGCTCGTGATCGACTGGCGACTGCAGGTTCTCCAGGGGCTCCGGGCCAGCCGTGGTGATGACGTAGCTGATCCAGCCGCCGCGCTGGTATTGCAGCGGGCGCCCCAGGCGCAAATTGTATTCATCGGCAAGACGCGCGGCGCGCACATGGGGTGGCACGTTGCGTTGGTAGTCCTGCAACGGACGACGCAAGCGCTTGCGATACACCAGCAGTTCATCCTGCTCGGCCAGCAGCGTGCGTCGTACATAATCGCGCACATAGTCGCGATAGGGCTGGCCACGGAAAATCCGGCCATACAGTTCCTGCTGGAACTGCCGGGCCAGCGGCGACCAATCGGTGCGTACCGACTCCAGCCCTTTGTAGACTACCTCGTCCTGACCGTCGGCGCGCTGCACCAACCCGGCATAGCGCTTCTTGCTGCCCTCCTCGGTGCCGCGGATGGTCGGCATCAGGAAGCGCCGGTAGTGGGTTTCGAACTGCAGCTCCAACGCACTGTGCAGGCCCATCTCCTGGCGCAGGTGTTCGCGCCACCACTGGTTGACCTCGGCCACCAGTGCACGCCCGATACACGTCGCCTGATCCTCGTCATGCGCGCCCTTGAGCCAGACGAAGGTGGAGTCGGTGTCGCCATAGATCACGTCATAACCACGTGCTTCGATCAAGGCGCGGGTCTGGCGCATGATCTGGTGCCCACGCAGGGTGATCGACGAGGCCAGGCGCGGGTCGAAGAACCGGCAACCGCTGGAGCCAAGCACACCGTAGAAGGCGTTCATGATGATCTTCAGGGCCTGGGACAACGGGGCGTTACCCGCTTTCTTCGCCGCCTCGCGATTCTGCCAGACGCGCTCGACGATGGCCGGCAAAGCGTGGCGGGTACGCGAGAAGCGAGCGCCACGAAAGCCCTCGACCGAGCTGGCCTGATCGGGCTCACGCAAGCCTTCCACCAGCCCCACCGGGTCGATCAGGAAGGTACGGATGATCGATGGATACAGACTCTTGTAGTCCAGCACCAGCACCGACTCGTAAAGGCCTGGCTGCGAGTCCATGACGAACCCGCCCGGGCTGGCCTCCCCCTCGCGGCTGCCCAGGCTCGGCGCGACGAAGCCCAGCCGGTGCATGGCCGGGATGTACAGGTGACAGAACGCCGCCACCGAGCCGCCGCTGCGGTCCACCGGCAGGCCAGTCACCGTGGCACGTTCAAGAAGGAAGTCGAGCAGCCGGGTGTGCTCGAAGATGCGGGTGACCAGTTCGCAATCCTTGAGGTTGTAGCGCGCCAGGGCCGGCTTGTCCTCGGCGAACATCCGGTTGATCTCATCCATGCGCTGGTAGGGGGTGTCGATGGCCTTGCCTTCCCCCAGCAGGGTCTGGGCAACGTTTTCCAGACTGAACGAGGGGAAGCTCCAGGTCGCCGAGCGCAGGGCCTCGATGCCGTCGATCAACAGCCGCCCCGGCGCGTCGGCGAAGAAATGCGTACGACTGCCATGCTCGCGCAGGGTCATCGGCGCACCGTCGCGACCCAGGCACAGAGGCACCTGCAATTGCCGAGCGTGATCGTGAAGGATGCGCAGGTCGAACTGCACCAGGTTCCAGCCGATGATCGCGTCCGGGTCATGGCGTGCCAACCAGTGGTTGAGGCATTCGAGCAACTGGCCACGGTCGGCGCAGTAGTGCAGGTCGAAATCCTCTACCTGCGCCTGGCCGTTGGCAGGGCCGAGCATATAGACCTGACGCTGGCCGCACCCCTCCAGCGCGATGCTGTACAACTCGCCACGTTCGCTGGTCTCGATATCCAGAGACACCAGGCGCAGGCTCGGTCGGTAGTCCGGATGAGGCTTGAGCTGTGCATCCACGACCGCTCCCTGGGCATCGACACGACCACCGAACGACACCGGCGCGGTAATGAAGCGCTCCATCAGATAGCGCTCCGGCGGCCGGATATCAGCCTCCAGCACCTCGACGCCGGCCGTGCGCAGGCGTTTGTCCAAGGCCATCAGCTGGCGGTGTTGGCGGCAGTACAGGCCCATGACCGGCCGCTGCTGAAAGTCGCGCAGCTCAAGGGGGCGCAACTCTGCGCCCGGCTCATCGGCGAGCAACAGTTGCGCGTGGGCGGCCTGCTGTGCGGGCACGAACGCCACCGAAACCTGCGCGCCCAGGCGCACGCGCCGGGGGCCCTGGTCGGTGGCCAGCCAGAACTCCACGCACGTGCCGTCGGGGGTGTCATGCCAATGACGGGTCAGGACAAAACCCTGCTGCAGCTCCACATGGACCTCACACACTTGATCAAGCGCGGATTCTACTCGCTTTGCGCAAGCCTCGGGACGCCCCGCGATCCTGCAACCCACGGACGAATGTGAAAAATTTGGCGATTTTTTTGGCATACCACGCTTTCGGACCGCGACAAATCCTGACACACTTATTGCTAATCATTCTCATAAGTACTAGCAACAAGGATATCTGGCATGACCCCTGCTGCTCCGCCTCGTCGTTTCGCGCCCAACCTGTTGACCCTGGCCATCTGTATCAGCACCTTGCCCCATGCCATGGCCGACGACCAGCAACCACCCGGAACACTGGAACTGGGCGCCACCGAGATCACTGACAACCGGCTGGGCAGCACCACCGAAGGCAGCACGTCCTACACCACCGGCGCCATGAACACCGCGACCAAGCTGCCGTTGACCATGCGCGAGACGCCACAGGCGGTCACGGTGATCACTCGTCAGCGCATGGACGACCAGAACATGACCAGCATCAACGACGTGGCCCGCTACACCCCTGGGCTGTTCCTCAACCAGTCCAGCGGCCCCGGCCGCCAGAGCTACACCGCCCGGGGCTTCGACGTCGACAACCTGATGTACGACGGCATCCCGAGCGCCTATACCGGATGGGTGGTTGGCGCCCAACCCAACCTGGCGATGTTCGACCGCGTCGAAGTGGTTCGCGGCTCTACCGGCCTGGTCACAGGCGCCGGTACACCATCAGCGGCCATCAACCTGGTGCGCAAGCGCCCGCTGGCCGAGCAGAAAGTCACCGTGACCGGCGCGGCCGGGAGCTGGGACAACTACCGTGGCGAACTCGACGCCTCCAGCCCGCTCAACGACAGCGGCACCCTGCGCGGCCGAATCGTGACCTCCTACCGCGATGCCAACGGGTTCCGTGATGGCCAGGAAGAAAACCACGGGCTGTTCTATGCCATCAGCGAAGCCGACCTGAGCGATGACACCACCTTGACCCTGGGCTTTTCACACCAGAAGGACAAGACCAATTTCTTCTGGGGCGCGATCCCCACCGACCTCAGCGGCCATCACCTGGATGTGTCCCGTTCGTACAACCCCGGCACCGACTGGGAAGACAAGGACCAGGAGATCAACACCCTCTTCGCCGAAGTGCGCCAGCACCTGGCCAACGACTGGAAACTGCAGGTCAACGCCAACTACAGCGAGCAGAACGCACTGTTCCGCGGTTCTTACCAGTCGCGCTGGAACACTGCCAAGACCTTGAGCAGGACGGTCTACCAGTCCGCGCACGACGAAAACCAGCTGGGCCTGGACGCCTTCGCCAGCGGCCCCTTCGAGCTGCTGGGCCGCACCCATGAATTGGTGCTGGGTGCCAGCAAGCGCATCTACGACATGAACGAGCGCGACTACAGCCCCTATGACACCAACTATCCGCTCGACGGCGGCAAGCCGAACTTCCTGCACACCGGAAACAGTCGCTACCTGATCAACCAGGAAGGCGTCTACGCCACCACCCGCCTGAGCCTGGCCGACCCGCTCAAGCTGATTCTCGGGGGGCGCCTGGACTGGTACGACTACGACCAGCGCGGCAGCAACGACGGCGACTACAAGGTGACCCGCAACGTCACCCGCTACGGCGGCCTGATCTATGACCTGGACGAGCATCACTCGGTGTATGTGAGCTACACCGACATCTTCACCCCGCAGAGCGGCAAGGACGTTTCCGGCAAGCCGATCATCCCGATCGTCGGCAAGAACTATGAAGTCGGCATCAAGGGCGAATACTTCGACGGTGCATTGAACGCCAGCCTTGCGGTGTTCCGTATCGATCAGGAAAACCGCCAGGTCGAGATCGGTGCGGCCAACTGCCCGCAGATGACCTGCTACGAAGCCTCGGGCGAGGTCCGCAGCCAGGGTATCGATTTCGAGCTGCAGGGCGCACTGACCGACCATTGGCAGATCGGCACCGGCTACACCTACGCGCGCGTGCACACCATCAAGGACGAGAAGAACCCGGCCAGCGTCAACAAGCCGCTCAAATCCGACACGCCCGAGCACCAGTTCAAGCTGTTCACCACCTACCGCTTCCAGGGCCCGCTGGAGAAGCTGCGGGTGGGCGGCGGCATCACCTGGCAGAGCCGCATGTACAACGACATCCCGGTCGATGGCGGCAACTATCGGCTGGTACAGGGCAGCTACGCGGTCACCGACCTGCTGGCCGGCTACCAGGTCAACCAGCATCTGGACCTGCAGCTCAACGCCAACAACATCTTCGACAAGAAGTACTACTCGTCCATCTCCAAGTCGGTGGACTACGGCGGCGACACCTTCGGCGATCCGCGCAACCTGATGCTGACGGCCAAGTACAGCTTCTGACCCTCGCGGGCTGGCAGGCAAGGCCTGTCAGCCCCGGATTGCCCGCTCGATCGTGGCGATGTCGATATTGTCCATCTCCATCATCGCCTCGAACGCCCGTTTGGCTGCCGCGCGGTCGCTACCGCCGACCGCGTCGGTCAGCACTCGCGGGCTGATCTGCCACGACAGCCCCCATTTATCCTTGCACCAGCCGCACACGCTGGCCTGGCCACCGTTATCGATGAGCGCGTGCCAGTAGCGGTCGGTCTCGGCCTGGTCGTCGGTGGCCACCTGGAACGAAAACGCCTCGGAGTGCTTGAACGCGGCCCCGCCATTGAGACCCAGGCACGGAATGCCCATCACGATGAACTCCACCGTAAGCACATCACCCTCCTTGCCCGAGGGGTAGTCGCCCGGTGCCTTGTGCACGGCGAGCACACGGCTGTCGGGGAAGGTAGCGGCGTAGAACTTCGCCGCCGCCTCGGCATCGCTGTCGAACCACAGGCAGATGGTGTTCTTGCTCGGCATGGCAGGCCCCCGGATCGGTGGATGATCCTGAGCAGTCTAGCCGGGCTCGTGACCACTGGCCGGCGAGGGCGACACACGGATAGCTCAGAATTTTCCTACCCATAAAACGGAAAGCGTGAAGTCGAAATCGGGACTTCCCCGTCGCAACATTGCCACCACGGCTGATTGATGGCCGTTAGAAAGTCTCTGGCATATCAACGACAAGGAAGCCTCACATGGACATTCGCACGCTGCCGGGCAACGACGCCTGGGATTACGGTATCAGCCTCGACAAACACATCGTCTGCAGCGTGCCGGTCGGCGAAAACGCCCAGGGCTACATGCAGTTCGACACCACCCGCACCGCCATCGGCGAGGCGGTGTTCCAGCTCAAGTACCGCGACGACTACGACCTGGTGGACTTCCTCGCAGAATCTGTCGTCCAGGCGATACAGAATGTCCCGGTGGATGTCGTGCTGCCCATGCCCGCCAGCCGCCAGCGTACTCGCCAGCCCGTGCACGCGGTGGCAGAACGGGTAGCCCAGTTGCTGGAGCTCGAGTACTGCGACCAGACACTGATCAAGCACAGCAGCACCGTCGCAATGAAAGACCTGGCGACCTATGAAGAGCGCTGCGCTGCACTGCAAGGTTGCTTTGTCACCCAAGACAAACTCCACCCGTGCAATGTCCTGCTGCTCGACGATCTGTTCGACACTGGCGCCTCGCTGGAAGCCGCCTGTACCGCCCTGCGCGGATACGCTAGCATCCGCTCAATTGCAGTCGTCACCCTTACACGGAGGCATTGATGCCGAAGGTTTTCATCTCCGGCTCGATCACGCTCAAGCGCCTCGACCCTCAGGTCGAGGCGCGACTCGACAATATCGTTGCCAGTGGCCACGAAGTGCTGGTCGGTGATGCCGCAGGCGTGGACAAATGCGTGCAGCAGTATTTCGCCAAACGCCAGTACGCCGCTGTCACGGTGTACTGCACCGGTGACACGCCTCGCCACAATCTTGGTGCATGGCCACTCGTGGCTGTCTGCCCACCCGCCAATGCCAAGGGCCGCGCGTTCTACACTGCCAAGGACCTGGAAATGGCAGAAGCCGCCGATTTCGGCCTGATGATTTGGGACGGCAAAAGCCCCGGCACCCTGAGCAATGTCTTCGAACTGCTGGACAGAGCCCGAAAGTCGGTGGTTTACCGCCAGGCGACGGGATTGTTCTGCAACGTCCATGGCCTGGACGACCTGCAGGCACTCATCGCCCAGATGGACGAGTCGGCACGCCTGGAGGCCGATAAGAAGGTTGGCTTGTCCAGGCGGATCGAGCGGCTCTCGAGGAAGGCCAAAGACCCGGCAGTCATTCGCCAGCAGATCGATGAACACCTTGCGGCCATCGCCCGTCACCAGCGCCGGGTAGCCGAGTTGCAGGCGATGCTGGACGCGGCATCCACCGGCGCCGACCTGTTCTCCTGACCGCGACCGGCCAGGCGCCGGTTGCCTCTGGAGTCTTTGAACATTCAGCCAGCACACGACTCAATACAGGATTGACGCCCTTTTCGGACATCCGTACGATTTATTCGTACGCCCGTACGAAACCTTTCCAACGAGTCTGTACCATGCCCGCCAACTACCGCCTGGCCCGCTACGCCTTGTATCTGCTGTTTCTGCTCCCTGGCCTGACCCTCGCCAGCTGGGTCACCCGCACCCCTGCCCTGCGCGACGGCCTGTCGGCCTCCACCGAACAGATGGGGATGATCCTGTTCGGATTTTCAGCCGGAGCGATGTGCGGGATTCTCAGTGCCGGACGCCTGATCGCCCGCTTTGGTGCACACCGGATGATGCGCACCGGCTTGCTCGGGCTGTCCGCAGGCATGCTGGTGCTGGCCGGCAGCAGCGAGTTGAACAGTGCCTGGTGCGCCTTTGCCGGGCTGTTCATCTACGGCATCGGCATGGGTTGGGCGGACATCGCAGTGAACATCGAAGGTGCAGCCGTGGAGCGGGAAATCGATGCACCGATCATGACTACCCTGCACGGTTTCTTCAGCCTCGGCACCCTGGTGGGCGCGCTGGCCGGCATGGGCATGACCGCGCTGCAGGTGCCCCTGGACCTGCATCTGATCGTCGCCGCACTGCTTTCGGCCGTGGTGACCCTGGCCCTTGCCCCTCACGCCCCTCGGGCCAGTGAAGGAGCAGCGAATCAACCGACAACGCAGACAGCCGAGTTTGCCTGGGGCGCCCTGCTCAGCGACCGACGCCTGTTGCTGATCGGCTTCGTGGTACTGGCCATGGCGCTGGCCGAGGGTGCGGCCAATGACTGGCTGCCGCTGCTGATGATCGACGGCCACGGATTCGCAGAAACCACCGGCACGCTGATCTACCTGGTATTCACCCTGGGCATGACCCTGGGTCGATTCGCTGGTGCGCCGGTGGTGCGCCGCTTTGGCCGGACGCTCACCTTGCGCGCCAGCGCACTGCTTGGCGCAGCCAGCCTGGCATTGGTGGTGTTCTGCGACGTGCAGTGGATCGCCGCAGCCGCCGTGATGCTCTGGGGCATTGGCGCATCGCTGGGTTTTCCCCTGGCGATCTCGGCAGCCGGGGAAAGTGGTGCTCACAGCGATCAACGGGTCAGGCTGGCGGCAACGGCAGGTTACCTGGCGTTTCTGGTCGGCCCGCCCCTGCTGGGCTTTATCGGCGAACATCATGGCTTGCGCCTGGCGATGCTGCCGGTCCTGACACTGGTGGCCCTGGCGTTCGTCGTGGCGTCGGCGCTGCGCGAGCAACCCGCTTTGCCTGTCGATACCTGCGAAAAGACCGGTTGAGGGGCTATCTTGAGGGGCTATCGCCGCGCCGCCAGCAAGCCAAGCCCTGCGCATCCCAGCAACGATGCGCTGATCCGGTTGAACAGCCGCCGTGGCCGCGGCTGGTTGAACCAGCGCTGCAGGTAGGCACCCAGCGCCGCATAGATCGCGATCGCCGCCCATTCCAGCAACAGGAACCACAACCCCAGCCACAGGAACTGCTCGCTCACCGGGGTGGTACTGCCGACCGACACGAACTGCGGCAGGAAGGCGGTGAATATGAGGATCGCTTTCGGGTTGCCCGCCGCCACCCAGAACTCCTGGCGTGCCAGGCTCCAGGTGCCGCGCGACTGCCCGCCGGCATGGGCCACCTCTGCCACGGGCGCCCGCCACAATTGCCAGGCGATATAGAACAGGTAGCCCGCGCCCATGAGCTTGATGCTCAGGAACAGGTATTCGCTGGTATGCAGCACCACCGCCAGCCCCATCGCCGCCAAGGTGATCATGCCGCTGAAGGCGAGGATACGCCCGCCCCCCGCCAGGCAGGCAGTGCGCAAGCCGTGGCGGCTGGCGTTGTGCAGCGACAGTAGGTTGTTAGGCCCCGGCGCCATGTTCAGGGCGAAACAGGCGGGGATGAACAGCAGCAGGCTCGACAGGTCCATTTTTTTCTCCATGCGGACCCGGGTAGCCTTACCCCCTGGCGCCATGGGGTCAAGCACAGTGGAGCAGTCATTCGCCGGCACAGTGGGTGCGGGGCTGCCACGCAGCCCCTTGCCCGCCTCAGATCCTGCGTCGTGCCTTCAGCCCCGGGATGGTGGTGGCCGCGATCTCGACCTGCGGCTTGTCCCACCCGGTACTGGCCGCCAGGCCCGCCAACGTGGGCTGGCGGAACAAGGTACGTGCGTCGGCCTGCAACCCCGCCTGGCGCATGCGCGCCACCAGATTCACCGCCAGCAGTGAATGCCCGCCCAGTTCGAAGAAGTTGTCGTCCCGCCCAACCTGCTCGACCTTCAGCACCTCGCTCCAGATCTGCGCCAGGGTCTGCTCCAGTGCGTTGCGTGGCGCCGTGTAGACGCGGCTGATCACCGATTCCGCTCCAGGCTCAGGCAGCACCTTGCGGTCGATCTTGCCGTTGGGGCTGAGCGGCATGTCGGCCAGGGCGACGAAGGCCGAGGGCACCATGTACTCCGGCAGCCGCGCCAGCAGGTGGCTGCGCAACGTATCCAGTGCCGGGGCGGGTTGCCCCTCCCGGCAGGTGAAGTAGGCGACCAGACGCTCGTCGCGCACCAATACCACGCTCTGGCCCACAGCGGGATGCCCGGCCAGCAGGGCCTCGATCTCACCCAGCTCGACGCGCAGACCACGCAGTTTGACCTGGAAGTCGTTGCGCCCGAGGAACTCCAGCTCGCCATCCTCGCGGTAGCGCACCAGATCCCCGGTGCGGTACAGCCGATCGCCCTCGACGAACGGGCTGTCGATGAAGCGCTCGGCCTGCAGCACCGGCAACCCCAGGTAGCCGCGTGCCACACCGACGCCGCCGATGTGCAACTCACCTGCCACGCCGAGTGGCACCGGTCGATCATGGGCATCCAGCACGTAGAGCCGGGTGTTGGCGATCGCCCGGCCGATCGGCGGTGGCGTGCTCGGCAGCGGTTGATCCGGTTCGAGCGTCCAGGCCGTGCTGTCGACCGTAGCCTCGGTGGGCCCATAAACGTTGTGCAAGCGCACCTGCGGCAGGCGCTGGCGCAAGCTGGCAGCCAGCGTCAAGGTCAACTCACCCCCGCCACAGAAGATGTCGGTCAGGCTCGTACAGCGTTCGACGCCCGGCTGCTCGAGAAACTGGTGCAACAATGCCGGGACGAACTTGATCGTGGTGACCTGGCGAGCCTGGACCAGCTGGACCAGGTAAGCCGGATCGCGATGACCGTCAGGGCGGGCCAGCACCAGGCGCAAGCCTGCGCACAACGGCCAGAACAACTCCCAGACCGAACCGTCGAAGCTGAACGGCGCACGCTGCAACAGCGCATCGCCCGGACGCGGCGGGCAGATGGTCGAGCCCCAGTGCATGAGGTTGCCCAGCCCGCGGTGCTCGATCATCACGCCCTTGGGCATGCCGGTCGAGCCGGAGGTGTACATCACGTAGGCAAGGTTCGAAGGCGTCAGTGTCGGCACCTGAGGGGCCTGGGCAGGCTGCGCTTGCCAGACACCCTGATCGAGATCCACCAGCGGCACCGCCAACGGATCGAACAGGCCACGTGTGGCCCCGTGGACCAGCACTGCCAGCGGTGTACTGTCCTCGACCATGTAGCGCAGGCGTTCATCCGGGTAACCAGGATCCAGCGGCACGTAGGCACCGCCGGCCTTGAGCACGCCCAGCAGCCCGACCAGCAGCGACAGGCCGCGCTCGATGCAGACGCCGACTCGCGTGTCAGGCTGTACGCCCAGGGCCACCAGGTGATGGGCCAGGCGGTTGGCCTGCTCGTCGAGTTCACGGTAGCTCAGCGTCGCCTCGTCGGTCTGCAGCGCCACGGCATCGGGCGTGCGCAGCACCTGGGCCTGGAACAGCGCCGGCAGGGTCTTGTGCATCAATTCATGGGGCTCCTCGGTGGCATTGAAGTCGTGCAGCAGCCGGTGCAGCTCGTTCTCCGGCACACTGCACAACTGCTCGATCGGTGCCGAACCACCCTGCTCCAGCGCCTCGGCCAGCCCCTCGAGGGTACGTTCGAGATAGGCCAGCACACGCGCTGCACCCAATGCTCGCGGCGCACGAACGCTCAGGTGCAAGGCCTCACCCTGATCATCCACCGACAGCACTAGCGCATGGCTGTGTACTTCGCTGGCCTCCAACAAGCGAGCCCCTGGCAACGTCGATTGTTCGGCCGCCAGCCCATGGCGGAAATTGATCAGGCTATTGAACAGCGGCACACCCGCTGGCAGCCCACTGCAACGCTGGGCCAGCAGCAAGGGTGCGTCTTCATGGCCCAACAACCCGGCAAGGCCGGCATGGGTGTCGGCCAGCGCCTGCGCCACGCTGCGCCCCGCCAGGCTCACCCGCAGGGGCAAGCTGTTGATGAACATGCCCAACGCTCGGTCGGCCCCCTCACCCGCCATCATCCGCCCCAGCAACACGCTGCCGAACACCACGTCGTCACGACCGCCCAGTGCCCCCAGCACCTGCGCCCAAGCCAGGTGGAACAGGCTGGCCAGCCCGACATCCTGCTGCCTGGCCAGGCGGCGCAAGGCCTCGGTCAGCACCAGCGGAACCTCATGCGCGAGGCTCTCCAGCGCGTCCGCCTGCACCTGGTCCTCTACTATCCCCGGCAACGTCGGCGGTGCCTCGACACCTGCCAGCAATGCCCGCAGGAACACCTCGTGCCCTTGCTGCCGCACCTCGGCGCCGCTGAGCGCGACGTAGTTGCGATAAGGCACAGGCGCCGGCAGCGCATGCCCCTGATCGCTCATCAAGGCCCGAAGCTCGCCGAGCAACACCTGCACCGACACCGCATCGTTGACCAGATGGTGGAAGCGCAACAACCCCAGCCAACGACCGTGCTCACGGTCTTCAGCCCCCGCCAGCGCCATCATCGGCGCATGACGCAGGTCCAGCGGGCGCTGGGCCGCTGAGTAATGTGCAGACAACTCCTGCGCCGTGTCGCCCGGCCCGATCCGCAACACCTCGACGGGCAGTTGCGCCTGACGCCAGACCACTTGCTGCGGTTGCTCGAGCCCTTCCCAAGCCAGGCTGGTGCGCAGGATGTCGTGACGCTCGACCACCTGCTGCAACGCTTGAGCGAATGCCTCGAACGCCGTGCGGTCGGTAAAGGCGAACAGCGCCTGTTGCTGATAAGGGTCATGGCTGTCGCGCAGGTGGTGATAAAGCAGCCCCTGCTGCAACGGCGCCAAGGGGTAGATTTCCTGCACATTGCCTGCGCCACCCGGTATGCCCGCGACAATGGCGTCGATCTCGCCCTGGGTCAGCGAAGCCAGGCTGAGCAGCGCCGGTGTGATATGGGTGCAGTCAGCGGGTACGCGGTTATCCTCCACCTGCGCGAGCAGACGCTGGCTGGCGGCGGCCAGGCTTGCCAGGGTCGGCTGGCCGAACAGCACCTGCACGTCAGCCTGCAGGCCCTGCTGGCGCATGCGTTCGACCAGTTGCACCGCCAGCAACGAATGGCCCCCTAACTCGAAGAAGTGGTCGTGACGGCCAATGCGCTGCACACCCAGCAGTTCGCTCCAGAGCGCAGCCAGGCGGACCTCCACGTCGCCGCGAGGCGCTTCATGGGCGCGACGTACCGATGCGGTTTCATCCAGCGCCGGCAAGGCGCGACGGTCGAGCTTGCCGTTGGCGGTCAACGGCCAGTGCTCGATGCGTTGGTAGCCGGCTGGCAGCAAGGCCACCGGCAGAAGCCCGCGCAGGTGCTCATGCAGGTCGCCGGGGGTAACCGCATCGCCAATGAACCAGGCTTGCAGTTGCCCATCGCGCAGCAGCACCACCGCTTCACGCACCTGCGGGTGGCGGGTCAGCGCAGCCTCGATTTCACCGAGTTCAACGCGTACACCGCGAATCTTCACCTGATCGTCATTGCGCCCCAGGTACTCCAGGGTGCCGTCGGCAAGCCAGCGCACGCGGTCGCCGGTGCGGTACATCCGGGCACCGACCTCATCACTGAACGGGTCGTCGAGGAAACGCTCGGCGGTCATCTGCGGGCGATTCAGGTAGCCGCGGGCGACCCCCAGGCCTGCTACATAGAGTTCGCCCGGGATACCGACCGGCAATGGCTTGAGCTGCGCATCGAGCACATACAGCCGGGTATTGGCCACAGGCGTGCCGATATGCAGCGCACCACCCGCCGTCACCCGCCCGGAGCTGGCGACCACCGTGGCTTCGGTAGGGCCGTAGTTGTTGATGACCGCATAGGCCCGCTCACGCGACAGGCTGCGCAGCCGATCACCCCCCACCAGCAGGGTACGCAGGGTCGGGTGATCGTGCTGGGTGAACGCGTGTTCGGCCACCGGTGTTGGCAGGAAACTGACCTGCAGTGGCTGGGCACGCCACCAGCGCAGCAGGTTGTCGATATCTTCGCCACCGTCGCTGCTGGGCGCCAGGTGCAGCGTCGCCCCCGCACACAAGGCTGGCCAGACCTCCCAGGCCATGGCATCGAAACCAAAGCCGGCCAGGCTCGACGTGTGCCCGCCGACGCCCAGGTCAAAGGCCTCGCAATGCCAGTCGACCAGATTGGCCAGCATGCGGTGTTCGACCATCACACCCTTGGGTTGGCCGGTGGAGCCTGAGGTGTAGATCACATAGACCAGGCTCTCGGGCCCAAGCCCCGCCACGCGAGGGTTGTCCACAATGGTCGTGGCTGCCGGGCAGGCGTCGAGTTCGATCAGCGGCAGCTCATGGCGCGGCAGACGCGCCAGCAGGTCCTGTTGTGTCAGCAGTACCACGGGCGCGCTGTCTTCAAGCAGATATGCGATGCGCTCGCGCGGATGCGCCGGGTCGATCGGTACGTAGGCTGCCCCCGCCTTGAGTATCGCCAGCAGGCCCACAAGGGTATCCAGGCCACGGCGGGCAACCACTGCCACGCGCTGCTCGGGCCTCACACCTCGTTCGATCAGACGCAGGGCCAGAGCATTTGCCCGCTGATTCAGCTCGCCGTAGCTCAGGCTGCGCCCTTCGTGCACAGTGGCAATGGCGTCGGGCATCAGCGCCGCGTGGGCCTCGATCCGGCGGTGCACGACCGGCTCGCCAACGGCACGCCCCGTCGCATTCCACGCCTGCATCTGGCGATGCTCGGCAGGTGTCGGCAGGTCGAAATCGGCAACCGCCAACGCCGGTGTCGCCAAGCCTTGCTCGAGCACATGCAGCAGCCGCTGCGCCAATGCCTCGGCCTCGTCGCTTGCCAGCCAGGCGCGGTGATGCACCAGATGCAACCAGGCCTTGTCGTTATGGCGATTGCTGCGCAGGTGGATGGCCAAGGGCGTGGATTCGTGGCTGTTGGAGACCTTCACCGTGTGGGCGCTGGCCGCGCCGTAGCGGTAGTCGTGATCGTCCTGCTCGTAGGAGACCGACACCTCGAACAATTGCCCGCGTTCCTCGCGCAACAGGCCAAGCGCTCGGTTCAGCTCACTCACGGCCAGTCGCTGATGGCGAAAATCCCGGCGCAGGGTATCGCGTATCGCAACCACCAGTTCGGCGAAGCTCAGTGTCGGGGCAAACGCCAGGGGCACCGCACTGACCTGCACGAAGGTCCCCAGTGTGGCCTTGAAACGTGCACCGCCACGATTGAGCAGCGGCAGCCCCACCACCCAGTCCTCGCGTTGTGCGCTACGGGAGAACAGCACATGCAGTGCAGCCAGCAGGACATGGAACGCCGAGGCCTGGTGAGCCTCGGCCAGGCGCTTCATGCGCCCATGCAACGCATCGGGAAACGCCTGAACCCAGGTGCGCGAAGGTGCTTCATCGGTGGCTCGACGGTAATGGTGACGCGCTGCCAGCAGCGGCTCCGGCACACTGGCGAAGCGTTTGAGCCAATATGCGCGATCGCGGGCCTGGCGCATCGAGCCCTGGTACTGGCGGTCTTCGTCGATGAAGTCGGCATAACCGACCTGGGCCCGTGGCGCCTCGCCACCCTCGAGCAACGCCGTGTAATGCTCGCCCAGTGCCTTGAGCATCTGCCCGAAACCCCAGCCGTCGAGGATCAGGTGGTGGGCCTGGGTTGCCAGCCAATGACGTTCGGGGCCCAGGCGAATCAGGGCGAAACGCAGCAGTGCCGTGCCGTCGAAGCGATACCCCTGGCCCATTTGCGCCTGGATCAATGCCGTGGCCGCGGCTGCCGGGTCGGCTTCAGTCGACAGGTCCAGCACAGGCAACGCCAACGTGGCATGCTCGGCGAAGCGCTGCATCGGCAGGCCGTCGGCACCTGCACCTGGCAGCAGCTCGGTGCGCAACACCGGGTTGGCCGCCACCAGTTGCTGCAACGCGTGATGCAGGGTGTCCGGCCGCAGCTCGCCCGTGAGTTCGACATAGCCGCCGATGGTATAGAGCGGAGAATCGCCTTTGCTCAACTGGTCGAGCCAGATGTCCCGTTGAGCGCTGGTCAGGGGGTAGGTATCGGCGGCAGGCATGGGCTGGGAGGGTCCTTCTCCGTTGATCGTCCGCGGATTCAAGCACCGCTTCCGTAACCTGTATGGCCCCGGAAACCCGGACAGTCGTCCGCGCATCCAAGGTCGCTGATTTTTCTGTAGGAAATCAGCCACATATCAGCCCCTTCTATAGCCTACCCGCCGCGCCAGCCGTGGCAAACGTGGTGGCAACAGCGGCTTTCTGACGTCAATTTGCCGACTAATGCAGAAAGATCTGCATTCAACCTGTCTGATTCATCCCCCCATTTTGTCCGAATCGATGCCATTTTCTGTCCCCGGTTTCCACTACAGACGCAGGCGCCGGGCCCGGGCTTGAATAGCGCACCCTCGACCGGCCAAGGCGTGAGCCCAGTCGCCACCCGCCTGCGCAGTACCCGACTCAAGGATGAACAGGACATGAAGCTGACCCGCAGCCTCGAACATCACCACGACGCGCGCCTCTACCTGCAACTGGGAGAACTGATCGCCAGCACCGGCGAGGTTCATTTTGCCGAGCGCATGCTCCAATTGGTCGACAGCCTCGTGCCGATTCACCGGCTCGACCTGAGCGAGTGGACCCTGGATGCCCGACAGACCGGCGTCACCCGGGTCAAGGTGCTGGGCGGCGCAGGGCTGGCCCAGGAGTTTCCTCCGCCTGATCAGCCCAATCACCCGCTGTTGCAGAACATTCTGCAGATGAAGGACCCCCTGCTCATTCAGGTCAGGGCGCCGCATGTCACCGGCAACCCGCAACCCAGCGCGCACCAGTGCAACCTGGTGTCATGCAATGGCGACCGCCGTTGGGTCATCTGCTTCCATCGCCTGCCCAGCCAGACAGCCTTTTCCCTCGGCGAACTGTCGCTGCTCAAGCGCCTCTCCGACACCCTGTTGCCCTTGCTCGAACACCATGCACAACACCCGGTGCCCGGCCAGGGCGAAGGCGCGGCGATGCCCGATGCGTTGCGCCACGGCTTCGGCGAGCGACTGGCCCAGGAAGCGGTGCAACTGTCGAGTCGCGAGCAGGAAGTCTGCCTGGGGCTGCTCACCGGCGGCACCGTGCCGGAAATGGCCCAACGCCTGAATGTGAAGAACAGCTCAGTGGAAACCTACCTCAAACGCGCCACCGCCAAGCTTGGCGTCAGTGGCCGCCACGGCCTGGCCAGATGGATGGCCGGTGCCTGACCCCAGAGAACCCGCGATGCCCAAATACTCTGCTGCCTTGTTGGCGGTGTTGCTGACCGGCTGCACCCTGGCCCCCGACTATCAACGCCCCGCCCTGCCTGTCGCCCCTGAATTTCCCTTGGGGGAGACCACCCAGAGCGAGATGACGCCCGACCATCAGCACGACGACTGGCACGAGGTGTTCCAGGATCCGTTGCTGCGCCAATTGATCGAAAACGCATTGCTCAACAACCGCGATCTGCGCGTGGCAGCGCTCAACGTCGAAGCCTATCGCGCGCAGTTTCGTATCCAACGCTCGGAGTTGCTGCCCAAGGTCTCCGCCGACGCCAAGGGCCAGCGTCAGTACCTGCCGCGGCGCATGACCGGAACCGGTGACGGCGCCATTACCCAGACCTACGCCGCCACGCTCGGGGTGAGCGCTTATGAGCTTGACCTGTTCGGCCGCCTGCGCAGCCTGAGCGACAAGGCCTTGCTGACCTACCTCGCCAGCGAACAGGCCCGACGCAGTGTGCAACTGGGGTTGGTGACCAGCGTGGCCAGCAGCTACATGACCTGGCGTGCCGACCTGGAACTGCTCGAACTGTCACGCCAGACCCTGATCGCCGACCAGGAAAGCCTGCGCCTGACCCAAGGTCAGCGCCGCGCCGGCACTGCGTCGGCATTGCAGCAGATCCAGGCGCAGACCAGCGTCGACACCGCCCGTGCTGCAGTAGCGCGCTACCAGCGCCAGGTTGCCCAGGATATCAACCAGCTGACCCTGCTGGTCGGCGCGCCCCTCGATGAGCGCACGCCCAGCTTGCCGCTGGCCTCGCCACAGATCGTCGGTTTGCCAGCCGGCCTGCCCTCGGCACTGCTGCAGCGTCGCCCGGACATCCTCGAAGCCGAATACCAGTTGCGCGCCGCCAATGCCGACATCGGTGCTGCACGGGCGGCATTCTTCCCCAGTATCAGCCTGACCGCCAACGCTGGCAGTAGCAGTCGCGAGTTGTCCGGGCTGTTCGACGGCGGCACCGGAACCTGGTTGTTCCAGCCGCAGATCAACCTGCCACTGTTCACCGCCGGCAGCCTGCGGGCCAGCCTGGACTATGCACGCCTGCAAAAGGAAATCGAGGTCGCCCGGTACGAGAAATCGATTCAAGGCGCGTTCCAGGAGGTGTCTGACGGTCTGGCCGCGCGCGCCACGTATGAGCGGCAACTGGTGGCCCAACGCGACCTGGTAGCCTCTACCCAGCGTTACTACGACCTGGCCCGCAACCGCTACCGCATTGGCGTGGACAGCAGCCTGACCTTTCTCGACGCCCAGCGCTCGCTGTTCAGCGCTCAGCAGGGGTTGATCAACGACCGGCTGGCGCAACTGCTGGCAGAGGTGAACCTCTATGCCGCGCTGGGCGGGGGCTGGAAAGACGCACAGTGAAGGCGGGCAATGGCAGGCCGTGCTTTGGCGCCTGCCACCCCGTTCAGTTCAGGTCGGCAAGGGCCTGCGCCGCATACGCGTGAGAGCGCAGGCGCGCCAACGGGTCATGGATCCGGCAATCGATCATCAACTCATCGGCGCCAGTCTGTTCGATCAGTGCGCGCAACCCAGCCCTCACCCGCTGCGGTCCACCGACTACGGTACAGGCCATCACCTGCTCCAGCACCGCTCGTTCATGGCCCGGCAAACCCTGGACATAACCTTCCTGCGGCAAGGGCAGCAGGCCATGACGTCCGACATGCAGATCGAGCATCCATTTGCGGTGCGAGCTGGCGAGGTAATCGGCTTCGGCATCGCTGGCTGCAGCGAACAGATTCATGCCCACCATGACGTAGGGCTTGGCCAGTTGCGCCGAGGGTTGGAAGTTCGCGCGGTAATGGGCGATGGCCTGCAACAGGTAGCGCGGGGCGAAATGAGAGGCGAAGGCATAAGGCAAGCCGAGCCGGGCCGCAAGGTCGGCACCGAACAGGCTGGAGCCCAATATCCACACCGGCACCTCGTGCTTGCCCGGCACCCCGCGCACCGATCGCTGGCCGTTGTCGGCCAGGTAGTCGCGCAGCTCGGCAATATCCTGGCCAAAGTCACGCTCGGGCGCGACGCCGCGCAACGCACGTACGGTCGGCCCGGAACTGCCTGGGGCACGTCCCAGCCCCAGGTCGATGCGCCCCGGATGCAAGGTATCAAGCGTACCGAACTGCTCGGCAACCACCAGCGGGGCATGATTGGGCAGCATGATGCCACCGGCACCCACGCGAATATGCCGCGTGGCATTGGCGATCTCGTTGATTACCAGCGCGGTGGCGGCAGAGCCGATGCCGGGCATGTCATGGTGTTCGGCGATCCAGTATCGAGCGTAACCGTGCTGCTCGACGTGACGTGCCAGTTGGCGGGATTCCTCGATCGCATCGGCCAGGGTCTTGCCCTCGCCGATCATGACCAGGTCCAGGACAGACAACGCAGTCATGGCGTCTCCATAAGTCGTGACGGGTATGACTGCACAGTGTCCCGGGCCACGCCTGAGCGATAAACCGCAAGGCGGGCCCTACACCCGGTCCCTCCATTCCCCAATCAGTGTTCCCACGGCACTCCGTGCTCCCACCGGGCGACCAGCAGGTCGATGAAGCCTCGCACCCGCGGCGACAAGTGGCGCTTGCTGGGGTAGACGATACGAATCGGGTCGGCCGGCGGCCGGAAACCTGCGAGCACTTCGACCAGCGTTCCGGCGCGCAAGTCGTTGCCGGTGATGTAGGTGGGTAGATGGATAAGCCCGAAACCGGCGCGGGCGCCATCGAGCATGGCCTCGGAGCTGTCGATGTTCAAGCGCCCGGGCTCTTCGCACAGGTGCAGCCCTTCATCGGTGTGGAAACGCCAGGGGCTGGCCTTCTCGCCCGCCAGAAAAGCAATCTTGTCGTGCCCATAGAGGTCTGCCGGCACCTGGGGCACACCATGGCGCTGCAGGTACTCGGGCGCAGCGCAGGTGACGAACTGCTGCCACGCCACGGTACGCGTCAGCAGTTGCGAGTCCTCCTTGGGCGCACCGATGCGCACGGCAACGTCCACCCCCTCCTCCACCAGATCGACGAAACGGTCAGTGAAGCGAATATCGGCGCGCAGTTCCGGCCATTGCTTGAGGTAGACATCCAGGATCGGCAGCACGTGACGCTGGCCGAACGACAGCGGCGCCGTCAGGCGCAGGGTGCCTGTCGGTCGTCCGCGGCGCTGGGCCATGGTGGTCTCGACTTCGTCCAGGTCTTCGAGGATCTGCCGCCAGCGTTCGAACGCCACTTGGCCTTCATCGGTCAGGCTCAGTTTGCGCGTGGTGCGGTTGAGCAGGCGTACCGCCATGCGCGATTCGAGGCGTGCGATGCTCTTGCCCACCGCCGAGCGGGTCAGGCCCAGGCTCGCGGCGGCTGCAGTGAAGCTGCCGGCCTTCACGGCACTGACGAAGGCTGCGATGTCGCCGAAGCGGTTGGGTTCCATGGGACTGTTCCTGGATATCCGAGGCTCCCTAGGATGGGGGCAGATCCAGGTATTGCAAGGCCTTGATCGCCATCAAGTGCAAGGGATAGAACCCGTAGGCCCAGCGCCCTACAGGCACGATGGACGCCCCCTGGTATGCCAGCATCCGCAAACCCAATGGCACCGCCATTGCAGCTGTGGCCAGCACCAGCAGGGAAAAAGGCTGCCAGGGATGTGCCCGCAACCAACTGTTGGTCAGGTTGGCGCCCATTGCCAACAGGCAGGGCAGCAGCCATCCCGGCCAACCTCGCGACCACAGCACCAGGCAGGCCGCCGGCAGCAATACCCCCGGCAAGCCGTACATCAGTCGATCACTGAAAACCAGCGCCAGCCCGGCACTACCGAGCCCGACAATGCGCGCAGCAGGCTGCGGGTGCCTCACCCCCCAGGCGACCAGCAGGCCAAGGGTCAGGGTGGGCATGACGTTGAGCGTATGCGAGCCATTGTCCAGCCACCGGTACGGGCCTTCGGCAAGTATCGAGAAGGCCAGCATCCAGCTCAGGTAGCGAGCGTTGGCGGCGGTGTACAGCACGCCTGGCTGGCCGCGCGCGACATGACAGGCGATGACCAGGCAGAACAGTGGAAAGGCCAGTCGCCCGATCACGAACAACCCGTCGGCACTGGGCCACAGGTAGCGCAAATGATCGGCGACCATGCTCAGGATCGCCGTCCACTTGACCAGGTCGAGCCCGCTCGAGCGGCCGTTCAGTGCCCCACCTCGGATTGCGCCGAGGGGTTCAGGTAGCGTGTGGTCCAGGCCGCCAGGGGCAGCGGAGGCTGCTGCTGGAGGATACGACGCCAGATCAGCCCCAGGTCATGGCCGTTGAACATCGCGGCACCGCCACGCCAGTTCGCCGGGGTATCGACCACCCACTGTCCCTGGCTGTCGCGGTGAGCCATGCTGAAACGGAAGGTGTAGTTACCGGGAATGCCCATGCGCAGGTCGGTTACCACCAGTACATCGCCCACCACGTCATAACGCAGCCAGTCATCGGTGAACCAGCGCAGCCGCTCGTGCAGCTCGACGCCCTCGAGCACCTTGGCGGCCTCCAGGTTCAGCGACAGGCGCTGCATCTCGGGCGGTTCGCGGTCGAACACACTGCTCACGCCCTCGTAGTAATGACCATCCGCTGTCTTGGCCAGCACCCGCCAGACCAGGCTGTTGAAGGCCATGGGCACTGCACGCAGGTGATCGACCGCAACGCCCTGGCGGCCCAAGGCCTCCTGGAAACGCTGCTCGACCGCCATGCGCCCGGCCAGCCCAAAGCCCAGATACGCCGTGCTGAACACCAGGGCTGCTGTCATCAGGGGTATCGCCTTGCCGCTCAGCCCTCGCCACGCGGCATAGATCACAGCGACCAGCAGTGGCACGGTGTAGACCGGATCGATGATGAACACCGCCGCCCAGCTTTCGGGAATGAGCGGCAGCGGCCAGAACAATTGCGTGCCATAGACCGTGAACGCGTCCAGCAGAGGGTGGGTGACCAGCACCAGCCAGAACGCCACGAACAACCGGGGCCAACGGTATCCCTTGTCGGGCCAGCGCCTTTGCCCAACCCAGGCCACCAGCCACGCCAGCAGCAGCGCCAGACCGGTAAGGACGAAGATCGAGTGGGAAAAACCACGGTGATAGGTCATCTGCGAAACGGGGTCCGCATACCGGATCACCACATCGAGATCGGGCAAGGTGGCCAGCGCGGCGCCATACAGCAGCGAACGGCGGCCCTGGATGCGACCGAGCACCGTACCTTGCAGGGCGGCACCGAGTACGGCTTGGGTAATCGAGTCCAAGGTGAGTCTTCCATCGGCAGGGTCAGGGAAACCTACCCCTCGGCGCCCGCGGCGGCAAGCGTGCAGAGCCCCTCGATGGCACCGGGGAAACAGCTTGCAAACATGTGTCAGCACCGCTCGGGAAAAATTGCCTGCAGCGAGGCCATGGCTTCTGCTAAAAACGACGATTCCCAGCAGCCTGATGACACCCATGACCGACACCCTGCTCACTCACTTCAAACGCCGCTGGCTCATGTGGCTGGCCATGGCCCTGCTGGTGGTGGGCCTGCCCGCGGGCTGCGCGGTCTTGCAGCACAAGGAGCGCGAACTGGTGTTTCGTATCGAGCCGGGCCAGGCCAGTTGGTTCAGGGGCCTGCCTGCCGACGTACAGGAACTGGACCTGCGCCCGCGCAACTTCACCGACGACCAGAGCCTGCATGCCTGGTGGTGGCCGGCCAAACGCGCCGATGCGCCGGCGATACTCTACCTGCACGGCGTACGCTGGAACCTCACCGGCCAGATGTTCCGCATCGAGCAGTTGCACGCCATGGGCTATTCGGTGTTGGCCGTGGACTACCGCGGTTTTGGCCAGAGCCGAGGCGACCTGCCGTCCGAAGCCACGGTTTACGAGGACGCCCGAATTGCCTGGGAGCGCTTCGCCCAGTTGCAGCCGGTGCCGGGCAAGCGCCTGATCTTCGGCCATTCGCTGGGCGGTGCGGTCGCTGTGGAGCTTGCCTCGGAGCTCGCACGCCAGGCACGCCAGCAAGGTAAGCCTGTACCTGCGCGCGGCCTGATTCTCGAATCCACCTTCACCTCCCTTGGCGACGCGGCGGCATCAGTGGCCGATACCACACTGCCGGTGCGCTGGCTGCTGTCGCAGAAATTCGACTCGCTGGGCAAGATCGCCGATATCGGTTTGCCGCTGCTGCTGGTGCATGGCCTGGATGATCGGTATGTGCCCCCCCGCTTCAGCGAGGCGCTGTTCGAGGCGGCCCAACAGCCCAAGACCTTGCTCCTGGTGCCGGGAGCGAGCCACAACAACAGCATGAGCCTGGCCGGCCAGCGCTATCGACGCGCGATCGAAGCATTGCTGTGAAACCACGGGTAACGATCACTGCACCGGCAGGAAATTCATCAATAACAGGCTCTGCGCGTAATTGAGGCCGATCCGTCGATAACGCTCATCCAGCATCTGCGCCAGCAGATCGAGGCGCGCCACGATCTTGCCGAATTCGACGGCAAAGCTGAGGTTGCTGCCCTCCTCCGAGATTTCGTTGGAAAACAGTAGCAACACACCATTGGCGTCCTGGCGCTGACTGAGCATCCAGGTAGCCTTTTCGATGTTGCGCGCGGCGTTATTGACGAACAGTGGATCAATCGCATCGGTCATGTAGAACTCGGTGCGCCCACCGTGGGCGGTAATCAACATGCTGCCGATGGCATAGATGAACGCCCCGACTCGATCTCCACGAAACTCCGGGCTCAAGGCGTAGCTCAGCGCCGCCAGGTCACGGCGCTCGCCCAGTTGCGGCAATGGCTGGCGCTGCTCGATGGCCTGGCGGATCTGGCGCTCGGCGGTGGCCGCATCCAGATAGCCGGACTGCTTCCACTGATTGGGGTTGCGCAGGTAGAGCTTGTTCATCAGCAGATACAGGCTCTGCAGGTTGTCGCGCATGGACAAGGTCGCCATGCGGTCGACACTGGTCTGGAACAACTCGCTGGGATGACCATTGCCTAACTGGGTGAATACGTCGCGCCCCTGCTGCCCGGTGCACGCGCACAGGGCGATCAAGACACCCACCAGCGACAGGCGGGCACGGCGGCGATAGGCAGGAACAGGCATCTGCACCGGGGTCCAGGGTCAGCGGCCGGGCCGGAAATCGGCACAGCCTGGCCATGCATAGAGCCCCTGAACGCCAAAAAGTGCGACGTGCAAGGCAGGTTGATGATTTCCAGTCGCTACGCCTGCGCGATTCGTAACAAGAATTGACGACCAAAGCATGGCCGTGATCTCCTAATGCATTACGTAGGGTGCCCCTTGCAGGGGTGAAACGGGAAACCGGTGCGTCAATGGCTCTTTATGGGCCTGACAAGTCCGGTGCTGCCCCCGCAACGGTAAGCGAGCGAGCGTCTGATCCACTGTGTCCGCAGTTCGGCATGGGAAGGTGACGCTCTCCCCAGGAGCCATGCTCCTGCTCGTCAGCCCGGAGACCGGCCCGACGTCTTGTGATCACACCCCGCGGTGGGCGGGCGCTGTTGCATGTCCCTGGGCGGTTCTCGCCTGGGGTTGCCGCGCTTCCTGTCGCCCATGAAAAAAAGCAGAGGAATGCGTCATGTCCGTCACCAGCGCCAAACACAGCATCGCCACCCCCGTCAGCCTCAGCCAGCGCCTCGTCGTTGCGGTCGGCGCCAGCCTGCTGGGCCTGTGCCTGGTGTACTTCGCCGGGTTCTCCCATCTCGAGGCGGTTCACAACGCTGCCCACGATACCCGCCACAGCGCTGCCTTCCCTTGCCACTGAGTGCCCGACAATGATCAAGCGTATCGCTCGAACTGCAGGCTTCAGTGGCCTGCTCGCCGCACTTTTGCTGACGCTGGTGCAGAGTTTCTGGGTCGCGCCCTTGATCCTGCAGGCCGAAACCTATGAAAGCGCGGCCCCCACCGAGCAGCATGAGCACACCGCTGAAAGCGCCGCAGGCCATGAGCACGACGCAGAAGCCTGGTCGCCGGAAGACGGCTGGCAGCGTGTGCTGTCGACCACCGGCGGTAATCTGGTGGTGGCAGTCGGTTTCGCGCTGATTCTCGCCGCACTCTACAGCCTGCGCGAACCTGGTCGGGTCAGTACTGGCGCGTTGTGGGGCCTGGGCGGCTTCGCCGTGTTCTGCCTGGCACCGACCCTGGGCCTTCCGCCTGAACTGCCTGGCACCGCCGCTGCCGATCTGGGCCAACGCCAGACCTGGTGGATCGGCACCGCCGCCGCCACTGCGGTGGGCCTGGCGTTGCTGGTCTTCGCGCGCCACTGGCTGCTGAAGGTGCTCGGCGCAGCGCTGCTGGTCGTGCCACACCTGATCGGCGCCCCTCAGCCACTGGTGCATGAAAGCCTGGCACCCGAAGCGCTGGAAGCACAGTTCAAGGTTGCCTCCTGGCTGACCAACGCAGCTTTCTGGGTTGCATTGGGCCTGCTGAGCGCCTGGCTCTACCGTCGCTCCGCGCAGGCCTGATGGCCGCGCTGTTCGTCGGTTTCGGCTGCCGCCGGGGTTGCCCGGCGGCGGTTCTGGAAACCCTGCTGCACCGTACGCTGGCCGACAACGGCCTGCCGCTGGCCGCCTTGCGCGGTATCGCCAGCATCGATCTCAAGGCCCAGGAGCCCGGCCTTCGGCAACTGGCCGAGCAACTCGGCCTGCCCCTGACGCTGTACAGCGCCCAGCAACTGCACCCTTTCCTGCCCCTCCTCAGCCACCGCTCCGAAATGGCCTTCAACGCCACAGGCTGTTGGGGAGTGGCAGAGAGCGCAGCGCTGGCACTGGCTGACGAGGGTCAGCGCTCGCCGATCCTGACAGTCACTCGACAGGTGCTCGGTGACGCTACCCTTGCCCTGGCCAGCAACGGATAATCGCTTTTCATTTCACGTTTCAAGGACTTGCCATGACGGTCTATTTCATCGGTGCCGGCCCCGGCGACCCGGAGCTGATCACGGTCAAGGGCCAACGCCTGATCCGCCAATGCCCGGTGATCATCTACGCCGGCTCACTGGTACCGCCCGCGGTACTTGAAGGCCACACGGCCAGTACCGTGATCAACAGCGCCGAACTGCACCTCGAGCAGATCATCGCCGCCATCCGCGACGCCCATGAAAAGGGGCTGGATGTCGCCCGGGTACACAGCGGCGACCCCAGCCTGTATGGCGCCATCGGCGAGCAGATTCGCCACCTGCGCGAACAGGGCATCGACTACCAGATCATTCCTGGCGTTACCGCCACGGCCGCCAGCGCCGCCCTGCTCGGCTGCGAACTGACGCTGCCGGACATCTCGCAGACCGTCATCCTGACCCGCTACGGCGACCGCTCACCGATGCCGGCAGGCGAGCAGCTGGCGGACCTGGCGCGCCACCGCAGTACCTTGGCCATCCACCTGGGGGTACGCCATCTACCGCGCATCGTCGACGAGCTGCTGCCGCACTACGGGGCAGATTGCCCGGTGGCAGTGATCCACCGCGCAACCTGGCCCGACCAGGACTGGGTCAGGGGCCGCCTCGCCGATATCGTCGACGCTGTTGCCGACAAAGGCTTCCGACGCACTGCGCTGATTCTCGTCGGCCACGTGCTAGGCGATGCGCCATTTGCCGACTCGGCCTTGTACCGCGCCGGCCACGCCCACCTGTATCGCCCCGGCGACTGAGGATTGCCAGCCAGCGTCCAGCGGCCGACACTGGCGCATCACTGTCCGTACCGGAGTTGCGCCATGCTCGAGCTACGCCCCAATTGCGAATGTTGCGATACCGATTTGCCCCCCGATACCCTTGACGCGTTGATCTGCTCGTTCGAATGCACCTTCTGTCGCCACTGCGCCGAGCACCATCTGCAGGGACAGTGCCCGAATTGCGCAGGACAATTGCGGCAACGCCCGACGCGGGTCGGCACTGCGCTGATCAACAATCCCGCCTCCACGCAACGCGTGAACAAACCTCACCCAGCTTGTCTGCGCTCTACCTGAGCATCCTCACCCCATACCGGCCCGCGAGCGGCGTCGCCGCCCCACGTGCCGCTTTTTTGTAAGACTTTTCACCAACCAGTGGCGGCTTTTTCAACGCGCCTATACTCGCCATTATCAAAGCTTTCTGATGGACGTATCGTGCCTGCAGCCAGATTGGCCCTACAGACCCATTCCTGGATAACGTCAGGAACGAACATTACTTCGTACAGGAGTTTTCCCATGACCACCGTACTGATGGTCGATGATCACCCCACAGTTCGCCTTGCCGTGCGCATCCTGCTCGAACGCGAACGCTTTGATGTCGTTGGCGAGTCGGGTAATGGCATCGAAGCCGTACAGATGGCACGCCAGCTTGCCCCAAAAGTGGTGATTCTCGATATTGGGCTACCAGGCCTGGATGGCATGGAGGTGATCAAGCGTTTGCAATTGCTCGATCCTGCGCCAAAAATCATGGTACTCACTGGGCAGTCCTCCGACCTCTATGTTCGTCGCTGCCTGGATGCCGGGATCGCGGCTTTCGTCAACAAGGACGAAGACCTCGATGCCCTGTTGTTTGCGCTCAAGGCACTGGTCAAAGGTTATTCGACGTTTCCGCAGATGTCGGTGAACAGCAACACCCTGGCATCGGAAACGGTACGGCTCAACAGCCTGTCGAACCGGGAAATGGAAGTCTTGCGCAGGCTCGCGCGGGGAGAAAACAACAAGTACATAGGGACAGCCATGAACCTCAGCGCCAAGACCATCAGTACTTACCGCGGCCGAATCGGCGAAAAACTCAAGACCGAGTCGCTGGTCGAAATGGTCGACCTGGCCAAACGCAACCACGTGAATTGAGCCTCGCGCTCATGAAGCACACCCTTGGCGGCCTGCTACTGGCAGCGGCCGTCCTGCTGGTATCGGGCGCCGCAGCTGGCGAAAACGAACCACGACAGTTGTTGGCCCGCTCGATCAGCGCCAGTGCCGCGCTGCCGCTGAGCGACAGCGACCGCCAATGGCTGCGCGAGCGCAAGGTGCTGATCCTGGGCAGCTCGCGCCCTGACTATCCGCCCTTCGAAATCAATGTCAGCCCGCACGACTACGAGGGATTGAGCGCGGATTATGCAGGCCTGATCGGCGAGCAATTGGGCATTCCGGTCGAAGTACGCCGTTTCGCCAGCCGCACGGCGGCCATCGAAGCCCTGCACAAGGGGGAGATCGACCTGCTTGGGAGCTCCAACGGTTTCGAAGCGGCCGATGCCCAGTTGTCTCTGAGCCAAGCTTATGCCGACGACCTTCCGGTAATCGTCACGCGTCAGGACCGTCCCCAACTACACAGTGAGGATCTGACCGGCCTGCGCCTGGCGATGGTCGACCACTACCTGCCGACGACGACTGTCCAAGCCCTCTACCCCGAGGCGCATCTGACCCTCTACAGCTCGACCCAGGCAGGCCTCAGCGCCGTGGCGCTAGGCGATGCCGATGCCTACATCGGCGATGCCATCAGCTCGGACTTCGCCATTGGACGGGCCTATCAAGGCCTGGTGCGCATCGACCATTTCGTCCAGACGCCTGCAGGTGCCTTCGCTTTCGCACTGGACCAACACAACGTCAGACTGCTGAATCTGGTCGACCAGGCGTTGCAAAGGATCACTGACAGCGAGCGCCTGAACATCCTGCGGCGCTGGTCCAGCGGCAACACCAGCCTGCTCCTTGAACGGCGCCCTTCCACGCTCACCGGTGAAGAACAGCGCTGGTTGGCCAGCGCTCCGAGGATACGGGTGCTGATCAATCCCAGCCTTGCACCGCTGACTTTCAACGACTCCCAGCAGCAACCCAGCGGCATCACGCTGGACGTTCTCAAACAGATCACGTTGCGCACCGGCCTGCGTTTCGACATCGTCGAACGCGACTCCGTAGCCGCCATGGTCGATGAGGTGGCACGGGGCGATGCACAGATGATCGGAGCTCTGGACTACAGCACGCCACGTGCATCGCGCCTACGTTTCACCCGCCCCTACCTGGTCAGCCCGAACGTGCAGGTCGTGCGCCGCGGCAGCACTTCGTCTACCCCTCTGGAAGGGCAGCGCATCGCGCTCGTACGTGATGGTTCCCAGCATGTCGCGCTGCGCCAGCGTTATCCAGAGGCTCGGGTGGTCGAGGCCAGCAACGTGTTGGCAATGATGGAGTCGGTTGCCAAAGGCAATGCCGATATCGCACTCAGCAGCAACATCAGCGCATCCTACTACCTGACCCATGTGTTCAAGGACAAGTTGCGCATCGCCGGCTTGCAGGACGACAGTCATACAGCCATGGCCTTTGCGGTAGCGCCTGACCTGCCACAACTGCAGTCGATCATGGACAAGGCGCTGCTGAGTATCCCGCCGGAAGAACTGGACCAATTGGTCAACCGTTGGCGCACCAGCACCGTCGTCAGCGATAGCCTATGGGGCAACTACCGCTCGCTGGCATTGCAGGTACTGGTGCTTTCGACGCTGCTGCTGGCCGGTGTGGTGTTCTGGAACGGCTACCTACGCAAGCTGATCCACCAACGCAGCGAAGCACAACGAGCGCTGCAAGCGCAGCTCACACTCAGCCGCAGCCTGCTCGAACAACTGCGCGTGGCCAAAGAGGATGCTGAGCGTGCCAGCCAGGCCAAGAGCAGCTTCCTGGCAATCATGAGCCATGAGATTCGCACCCCCATGAACGCGGTGATCGGGCTGCTGGAGCTGGCACTCGAAGACAACCGTAAAGGCCGCAGCGACCCACAGGGTTTGCAGACTGCACACGATGCCGCGCTCGGACTGCTCGACCTGATCGGCGACATTCTCGACATCTCGCGCATCGAGTCCGGACACATGGTCTTGCAGCCGGTAGCCACCGACCTGGTCGAGTTGGTCCGTTCGACCCTGCGCGCGTTCGAAGCCAATGCCAGGCTCAAGGGGCTGACATTGCAAACCAGGCTCCCGGAGACGCCGGTCTGGGCCGCGGTCGATCCGGTAAGACTGCGCCAGGTGGTGTCCAACCTGCTCAGCAATGCGATCAAGTTCACCGAGCAAGGCCAGGTCGAAGTCAGTCTGAGCGCGCAGCCGCAAACCAAAGGTGTCCTGCAGGTGGAACTGCAGGTGCAGGACAGCGGCATCGGCATCAGCGAAGCCGATCAGGCCAGGCTGTTTCAGGCCTTCGCCCAACTCGACGGCCAGCGCGCGCGCCATGGTGCCGGGCTGGGGCTGATCATCAGCCGTACGCTGTGCCAGCTCATGGGCGGCGTCCTGCAACTGCAGAGCCTGCAGGGCATCGGCACCCGAGTCGATATAAGCCTGTCGCTGCCGAGCGCCGAGCCCCTGGTCGCGCAGACCACGCCTGAACCTGGCGATACCAACCTGGCCGGTCCTTTGCGGGTTCTGGTCGTAGATGACTACCCCGCCAACCTCATGCTCCTCGAAAAGCAACTCTGCACCCTCGGGCACAAAGTGCGCCTGGCTGAAAATGGCGAGATGGCCCTGGCGCTCTGGCAGGCAGAAACGTTCGACCTGGTGATCACCGACTGCAGCATGCCCGTCATGGATGGCCACGAACTGACCCGGCGCATCCGCGCACTGGAACGCGAGCGCGGCGCGCACCCCTGCCAAATCCTCGGCGTCACGGCCAACGCCCAGGCCGAAGCCAAGGCACAGTGCCTGGCCGATGGCATGGACGAATGCCTGTTCAAACCGATCGATCTGCGCACCCTCAAAGCCCATTTGCCCCAGGCGTCGACCACCGAGGCACCGCTCACCGAAGACACACCACCTGCCAGTGGTTTCGACATCGCTCAGCTGCGCCATCTCACCCAGGACGACGTGGACCTGACCCGGCGTCTGCTCGAACAACTCGCCCAGAGTACCGCGCAAGATCTGCAGGCCCTGCGAGAACTGGGGCCAGACCGCACATCGGAACAGGTGAAAACGCTCGTGCACCGGATCAAGGGCGGTGCGCGCATGCTCAAGGTCAGGGGGGTGGTTCGCGATTGCGAAACACTGGAACAAGCACTGGCCGATGAAGCGCCCAGCGATGCATTGCTCGAGCGCCTGGAGGCAAACCTCCAGGGCCTGGAGCATCAGCTAGGCGAGGGACTCAATGCAATTGCAGCGTCGAACTGATCTGACTGATTGCATCGACCACATGACGTGAGCCTTGCTGGATCTCCATGATCACGGTGCCGGCCTCGTTGGCCAGCTCCACGCCCAACCCCGTGCGCGACAGGCTCGACTGCATGCTGGCCACCGCCGTCAGTGACAGATCGTGGTTCTGTCGCACCACCTCGACGATCTCCAGCGTCGCTTTGCTGGTGCGCGCCGCCAGGCTGCGCACCTCGTCAGCCACAACCGCGAAACCACGCCCGTGCTCACCGGCCCGGGCGGCCTCGATGGCGGCATTGAGTGCCAGCAGGTTGGTCTGGTCGGCAATCCCGCGAATGGTCAGGACGATCTTCCCAATCAGCTCCGACTGTTTGCTCACGGCATCGATGCTGCGTGCCGCATCATTGAGCTCCTCGGAAATCTGCTCGATCACCTGCACCGTCTGCTGCACCACCTGGGTCCCCTTGCGCGCGCAGGCGTCGGTCTGCACGGAGCTTGCGTGAGCAGCATCGGCAGCGCTCTGCTGGGTGCTGACCTGACTGGTGATGTCGCTGGCGAACTTGACCACCTTGTACAGGCGGCCCTTGCCATCGAAGATCGGGTTGTAGGAGGCCTCCAGGTACACCGTCTGGCCTTGCTTGTTGACCCGTTCGAAGCGGTGGGAGTGATATTCGCCCCGGTTGAGCGATGCCCAGAACTCCCGGTACTGGGCTGATTCGCGCTCATGGGGCAGGCAGAACAATCCATGATGACGCCCCGTGACTTCCTCCAGGCGATAGCCCATGGTGTCGAGGAAATTCTGGTTGGCCGTGATCACCCGCCCTTCGGGAGTGAATTCGATCACCGCCATCGAGCGACCGATGGCCTTGAGCAGGCTTTCGCTCTCGTGCTCTTCGTTGACCCTGCGGGTGATGTCGGCCGCGACCTTGATCACGCTGGTAACCTGCTGTTGATCGTCGAGCACCGGCATGTAGCTCGCCTCCAGCCACACCTCGCGCCCCGCCTTGTCGATACGCTCGAACGTACCGCTGATCGCCTTGCCCTGCCGCAACTCATGCCATAGCTGCTGGTACTCGGCGCTCTTGGCATAGGTCTGGTCGCAGAACAGACGGTGGTGCTTGCCGCGGATCTCTTCGGCGCTGTAGCCCATCGTTGCGCAGAAGTTGTCGTTGGCGTCGAGGATGCTGCCATCCGGGGCGAACTCGATCATCGCCATGGAGCGACTGATCGCGGCTAATTTGGCTTCCATGCCCGCCAGTGCCTGGCGGCACCGCTGAATCTCGATCAGATCGGACTTGCGATGGTACTCGAACATGCGCCGGGCCTCCTTGTATGCGCAGGGGTTTCCTGAGCATAGATGGGCCCCGCTGCCGTGCAAGCGATCTGATATCACCTTGTGATTAGACGGTTTCGCAGAGGGCTTCGCCCCCCCCCCCACACCCGGTCAGGTACTTTCCCGCACTACCAGTTCGAAGCCCATGTCCTGCTGCTGCTGCGCGACCCGCTTGCCATCGAGCAGGCTCAACAGCGCCTGCGCGGCACTGCGCCCCACGGCGGCCCTTGGCGTACGGATCGACGTCAGGCGCGGCACCATGTGCGCCGAGGCCGGCAGGTCGTTGAAGCCGACCATCGCCACCTGCCGCGGCACCTCTACACCTTGGCGCAGCGCCTGGAGCACTGCGCCCTGAGCCAGGTCGTCGTTGCAGAAGAACAGGCCATCGACGTCCGGTGCCTTGGCCAGCAAACGACTGAACAGCTCGCCCCCAAGGCCGATCGATGAGGGTTGTGGGTCCAGCATCTCCAGCTCCGGTGCCTGCAAGCCCGCTTCCAGCAGCGCCTGGCGAAACCCCTCGGCGCGCTGCATCACCCTCGGGTCGAGCTGCGCAGCGATGAAGCCCAGGCGCCTGCGCCCGCGTTCGATGAGGTGGCGAGCCGCGGCGTGCCCAGCCTGCTGCTGGGAGAACCCCACCGACAACGCGCCCGGCTCCCCGCCAAGCTCCATCATGTGTACACAGGGCACACCGCTGGCGGCGAGCATCTGTCGCGAAGCGTCGCTGCGCTCGAACCCGGTCAGCAGGATGCCGCAGGGCTGATAGGCGAGGTAGTTGCGGATCAGGTTCTCTTCCTCGGCGCTGTCGTAGTGATAGTTGCCGATCAGCACTTCCAGCCCACGTGGACGCATCACCTCGTGAATCGCCTCCAGGGTGTCGATGAACAGTTGGTTGGACAGGGACGGAATCAGTACCACCACCGACTGGCTGCGCGCCGACGCCAGGGCCCGGGCGGCCGGATTGGCCACGTAGCCCAGGCTCGCGGCGGCGGCAATGACCTTTTCCACCAGCTCCGGTGCAACCGTGCTGACGCCGCGCAGCGCGCGCGATGCGGTAATGGGAGAAACCCCTGAAAGTCTGGCGACTTCGGCCAGAGTGGGACGACCTGTGGTGCGGGAGCCGGTGCGGGTCATGAATGTTGTAATTTTACTACTTGCAAGAAGTGGGAACGGTCACTAAGGTAGCGCTGTCTCAGAACGCAGGCAACGTAATAATTGCCGCAGCGTCCATACTGCGTATCACAAGATCAATAACACCCGGGAGGGTGGCGCCTGCACCCACTGCTCGTCGAGCGTGAGACAGCGCTGTCTTACCCCGCAGGAGGTATCGATGAACCTTTCCCCTCGCGCCATCGTGGTCATGGGCGTGGCAGGCTGCGGCAAAAGCTGCGTCGGCCAGGCCATTGCTACGCGTAGCGGCGGACGCCTGATCGAGGGCGACGCCTTCCACCCTGCCGAAAACATCGAGAAGATGAGCGCCGGCATCCCCCTCGACGACAACGACCGTGCCGGTTGGCTGGTACGCCTGGGCGAAGAATTGCAGGCCATTCTCCTGGCTGGCGAACGCCCGATTCTCACCTGCTCGGCGCTCAAGCGCCGCTACCGCGACACCCTGCGCCAGGCCGTGCCAGGCCTGGGCTTCGTCTTTCTCGAATTGAGCCCTGAGGAGGCCGAGAAACGGGTGCTCGCCCGCCCCGGCCATTTCATGCCCGCCAGCCTGATCGCCAGCCAGTTTGCGACCCTTGAAGCACCGTTTGGCGAACCGCTCACGCTGGCGCTGGACGCCACGCGCCCGATCGAGGCACTCGCCGAATCCGTGCATGACTGGCTAAAGCCCTGCGGTGACCGGCCTCTGGCGCGAACTGCCTGACCCGGCGGTTTCCCGGCTCACCAAAGACAGCGCTGTCTCGACGCCTGCGAGCGTCAAAAGTTCACTCAAGCTCCGCCATTACAACAACGACAAGACCGAGGCATAGACCCCATGTTCGGACTGGCTACTGATACCTACCTGCTGCTCGACGCGCTGGTTACCATCGTCGGGCTCATCCTGCTGATCACCCATTTCAAGGTTCATCCCTTCGTCGCCCTGACCCTCGCCGCAGGCTTCCTTGGCCTGACCTCCGGCATGCCGGTGGCCAAGGTCATGAAGTCGTTCCAGGACGGCTTCGGCGGCGTGCTTGGCTTTGTCGGCATCGTCCTAGCGCTGGGGACCATGCTCGGCAAGCTTATGGCCGACTCCGGCGGCGCCGACCAGATCGCACAAACGCTGATCCGAGCCTTCGGCAAGCAAAAAGTGCATTGGGCAATGATGTTCGCCGCGTTTCTGGTGGGCATCCCACTGTTCTTCGAGATCGGCTTCGTGCTGTTGATCCCGCTGGTGTTCATCGTCGCCCGCCGCTCCGGGGTGTCGCTGGTGAAGATCGGCATCCCGCTGCTGGCAGGGCTCTCGGTGGTGCATGGCCTGGTGCCGCCGCACCCAGGGCCATTGCTGGCGATCGGCATCTTCCATGCCGACATCGGCAAGACCATCTTCTACGGCCTGCTGGTGGCGCTGCCCACGGCAGTCATCGCCGGGCCGCTGTTCGGTAATTTCATCTCCCGCTATATCCCCGGCAACCCGTCCCAGGAGCTGATGGACCAGATCGCCCGCGAGTCCGACCAGAGAAACCTGCCAAGCTTCACCATCACCTTGGTCACCGTGCTGTTGCCGGTGGCGCTCATGCTGCTCAAGACCTTCGCCGATGTGGTGCTGCCCACCGACCATATCGTGCGCCAGTGGATGGACCTGATCGGCCACCCCATCAGCGCGTTGCTCGCCGCCTTGCTGCTGGCGTTCTACACCTTCGGCTCGGCCCGCGGCTTCAGCCGCCAGCAGATCATGAAGATGCTCGACCAGAGCCTGGCGCCCACCGCGGCAATCGTGCTGATCGTCGGGGCAGGTGGCGGCTTCAAGCAGATGCTGGTGGACACCGGCGTCGGCAACGTGATCGGGCAGATGGCCGTGCAAGCCGAGATTTCACCGATCATGCTCGCCTGGCTGGTGGCGGCGGTGATCCGTATCGCCACAGGTTCGGCCACCGTGGCGACCATCACCGGCGCCGGTATCGTCGCGCCGGTGATCGAGCTGGTGCCGGGAGTCAACCGTGAGTTGCTGGTACTGGCCACCGGCGCTGGTTCGCTGATTCTGTCCCACGTCAACGATGCCGGGTTCTGGCTGGTCAAGCAGTACTTCAACATGACCGTGGCCGAGACCTTCAAGACCTGGAGCATGATGGAGACCATCCTGTCCGTGGTCGGCATCATCTTCATCATGCTGTTGTCGATGGTGGTGTGACCGTCGGTCGGGGTAATGGCACCTTGCTGAGCAGGACGGGGCCCAAGAGGAAGATGCCCCTGTCCTGCGCAAAGGAGTTTGCCCCATGAAGCGATCCCTGCCCCGTACCTGCCTGCTCGCCGCCCTGCTCTGTTCACCACTGGCCATGGCGGTTGGCACCGGCACCACCTACCCGGACGATCCGCACAACCCTGCACCGCAACCTGGTGTAGACAGCACCCTCAATCCGGTCGAGAAACCCATGCCGCGCGATACCGATCCGCGCATTCAGGGCAACGACCCGGAAAGCCCGCCAGCACGGCAGAACGACAACCGCGATCTGCCCGGCATGGATGGCAGCGGCTCGGAAGGTAATGGTAGCCAGGGCGGCAGCGGCAAGCCCTGACGCCTACCACTGCCGCTTGTCAGGCCTGCTCAACCCCAGCTTCTCGATCTTGTAGCGCAGCATGTCGCGCGACAGCCCGAGCAAACGCGCCGACTTGGTGACGTTCCAGTCGGTGCGGTCCAGGGTGCGGCAAACCATGTCTCGCTCCATGTCCGGCAAGCTACCGCCGATCTCGGGCTCGGGACGCTGGGGTTCGTAGACAGGTTGTGCGGCCGGTACGACTGGCTCGTCGACCAGGGTCAGGCACAGGTTCAACTGATGCGCGCCAATCAGCTCTGTCGGTGCCAGCAACACGGTCTGCTCCAGCATGTTGCGTAGTTCGCGCACGTTCCCTGGCCAGCTATAACCCAACATCAGGGCTTCGGCTTCGGCTGAGAAGCGCAGGTTCGGCTTGCCATAACGCCGACCGTGGTGCGCCAGGAAGTGCCGGGCCAGAATCAGGATGTCCTGCCCCCGGGCATAAAGGCGCGGCACCTTCAACGCAATGATCCGCAGGCGAAAGAACAGGTCGCGGCGAAACTTGCCCTGCTGGACCATCTGCTCCAGGTTGCAGTTGGTCGCGCTGATCACCCGCAGGTCGACCTTGCGCTCCTTGACCGCACCGATGCGGCGAATGCTGCGATCCTCCAGCAGCTTGAGCAGCTTGGCCTGCAGCACCAGGTCCATCTCGCCGATTTCGTCGAGAAACAACGTACCGCCATCGGCGGCTTCGACCAGTCCTACTCGGCGCTCCTTGGCGTCGGTGAAGGCACCCTTCTCGTGCCCGAACAACTCGGCCTCCAGCAGGTTGGCCGGAATTGAGGCACAGTTGAACTCGATGAACGGCCCCTTGGCCCGTGCGCCGTCGAAATGCAGGGCACGGGCGACCAGTTCCTTGCCGGTGCCGGTCTCGCCCTCCACCAATACCGGCGGCAGGTCGTCACTGGCCATACGCCGCTCGGCATCGAGCAACTGACGCAGGGTGTGCTTGAGCCCCTGCATGACCGGCGACTCGCCGATCAAGGCCTGCAACCCCGACTTCTGCGCCTCGCGCGTCTGGTAGAACGACAAGGTGCGCTCCATGCGCTCGGCGGCCAGGGCCTTGTCGAGGATCAATTTGAGCTCGGCCAGCACCACCGGTTTGGTCAGGTAGTGGAAGGCCCCCTCCTTCATCGCCAGGACGGCGTCCTCGACGTTGCCATAACCAGTCATCATGATCACCTTCAATGCCGGCGCCTGCGCCACCAGGGTACGCAGCAGGTCATGGCCGCTCATGCCCGGCAATGAGTTGTCGGTCAGCACCGCATCGGGCTGGACGCGCTTGATCTGCTCCAGCGCCAGCTCGGCACTGTGACACACCATGACCTCGAAGCCTTTCAGATTCAGGTAGGTGCGAATGTTGTCGGCAAGGATTTCATCATCCTCGACCACCAGGATGCTGTGCTCCATGGTCCCCTCCCGCTGCACGTTTGAATATCAGGCTGACGCGGGTTCCTTCCTCTTCACGGCTGCTCAGGCTCACCGAGCCGCCAAACCGTTCCATGATCCGCTTGACCAGGGCCAGGCCTACGCCCAGCCCGCCCTGCTTGGTGGTGAAGAACGGCTTGAACACCATCCGCTCCTGCTGCCGGGTCATGCCCTTGCCCGTGTCGCTAAGCACCAGTTGCGCCTGCTGCCCCTCCACAACGCCGACCTCGGCGCGCAGTTCGCCGCCATTGGGCATCGCCTCCAGCGCGTTGGCGAACAGGCTGTTGAGAATCTGCGTGAGCTGCAGCGGCTGGCTGGCGACCCATTGCACCTGTGGGCCAACCAGGCTGAACCGCACACCGTTGCGTTCGATCTGCTGGGCAAACGCCAGGCGGGTGTCTTCCAGGGCCGCCACCAGGTCCACGGCTTCGGGGTCGTCACTGGTCGGGCGCAGCGACACCAGCAGTTCACGCACCCAGCGTGACATGCGATCGACCTGGCTGATGATATCGGTGATGTTCTTCTGCGCCGCCGGGCTCGCGATATCCTGGGCAAGTTCGGCACTGGAGCGAATGTTGGCCAACGGATTGCGCAGGCTGTGGGCCACCGCCGAAGACATTTCGCCCAGCGCCACATAGGTCTCGCTGGCCACCAGGCGATCCTGCTGGTGATGCAGCAACTGCGCGGCGCGGCGCACGATCCAGAACAGCCCGAAGTAGATCAGCGCCCCGCCCACCAGGGTCGATACCCAGATCAGCACATAACCGCGCTGGATACGCCGCACCAGGTCCTGCGGCTCCTTGTAGATCTCCACCATCGACAGCACCTGCTCGCCCTGGGTGTCGAACAGCGGAATGTAGTTCTCGATGAACAGGTACTGAGGCTCACGCAGGAATTTCTGCTCCTCACGATCCTCATCAACCTTGTGATAGCTGGCCGAAACCGCCTGGCGCGAATGGAAGGCCTGTTGCAGATCGTCGTCCTCGCCGATGCGCTTGCCAATCAGTTCGCTGTTGGTCGACCAGACGATGGTGTGATCGCGGGCATAGACATTCGCCAGCAAGGTATCGGGCAGGTGCTCGACGTGATCGAGGAACTCCACCCGGGTCGCCCTGACCAACGCTTCGCTGATCTGCAAGTGCTGGCCATCCATGCGCGGGTCGAGCAGCTCACCCATGGTCGTTCCCGGGGGCAGTTGCGAATGGCGCACTTCAGCCTGGGCCATGGCCTGGATGAACTGGGCCGTGAGCATGGCGTCACGCTCGACGCTGTCGCGCACCACGAAGCGGGTAGAGAAATAGCCCAGGCCACCGGCGACCGAAGCGATGATCAGCAGGCTGATGATCGAGAACCAGCGCAACAGGTTGAATTCACGCAGGGGAACCGCCAACGCACTCGGCGAGACATGTTGGGTGTCGGAAGCATCGTCTTGCAGGGTCTGCATGCTGTCGGTCGCTCGATTGGGTAACGGCCTGGAAGCGTTTGAAACAGTGAAGCAAAAAATCAGCCAGCTTTTTAGTGAGAAAAATATCGAATTAAATCAGGCACTTGAAAGCATAACGTCAAGTAAATTAGAGAGTACTGCCCCGCATATGGGGGATTTCACCCAATAAACAAAAATCTATTTAAATCATATATTTAAAGATAAAAGCTCTAAAAAATATCAGCTCTGGCAATCCGGAAACTCAACGACACACGCGTGCCGCCCCCCTCTCGACTGCTCAGGCGGACCGCCCCACCGAAACGCTCCATGATCCGCTTCACCAGCACCAACCCGACACCCAGCCCGCCCTGCTTGGTACTGAAGAACGGACGGAACGCCATGCGCTGCTGCTGTTCGTTCATGCCCCGCCCGGTGTCCGAGATGCGTAGTACCAGCATCCGCCGATCCTGGCGCACCACTTCCACCTTTAGCCGGCCGCCCTGCTCCATGGACTCCAGTGCGTTGCCGATAAGACTGGCGAAGATCTGCCCGAGCAGTTCCGGATGGCCCAGTACCTGCACCACCGGCAAGGGCTGGACGTCCAGTTGCACACCGCTGCGGGCCAGGGGGACGGCAAAGGCCTGCAGGCTTTCATGCAGGACCTTGGCCAGGTCGACGGGGACCGCGCTGTCATTGAGCGGACGCAACGACTGCAGCAGTTGCCGGACCCATTGGGACATGCGATCGACCTGTCCGATGATGTCGTTGATGTTCTTCTGCGCGGGCCCCTCGTCGAACGCCTGGGCCAGTTCGGCGCTGGAACGGATGCTGGCCAGCGGATTGCGCAGGCTGTGCGCCACCGCCGAGGACATCTCGCCCAACGCCACGAAGGTTTCACTGTTGACCAGACGCTTCTGCTGCACCGCAAGGGCCCTGGCTGCGCGCCGCATGATCCCGTACAAGCCGATGTACACCAGCCCGGCACCGACCACGATCGCCAGCCAGATCAGCATCAGGCCATGCTCGATGCGCACGATCAGGTCGTGGGGCTCCTTGTAGATCTCCACCATCGCCGTGACACGTTCACCATCGGCATCGAACAGCGGGATGTAGTTCTCGATGAACAATTGCTCCGGCGGCGTCACGAACTTCTGCTCGCTGCGCGCCTGCTCGAAATTGTGATAGCTGGCAGAGACACGCATCTTGTATTCGAAGGCCCGGTCGAGGTCTTCATCGACGTGGATCAGGTTGCCGATCAATGCAGGATTGCTCGACCAGATCACTGTGCGGTCGGGTGCATAGATGTTGGCCAGGAGCATGTCCGGCAGATGGGCGATATGGTCGAGAAACTCCCCGCGCGCCTTGCGCCGGGCCTCGGGATCGACCTCGGGCATGGCCTCGTCCAGGCGCGGATCAAGCAGCTCGCCCATGGTACGTACGTTGGGGATGGCCACATGGCGCACTTCGGCATCGGCAATCGCGGTGATGAATTGCGCGGTCAGCAGCGCATCGCGCTCGACACTCTCGTCGATGACGAAACGGCTGGAAATCAGCCCCAGCCCCATTGCCACCGAGAGAATGATGGCCAGGCTGACCCAGGCATACCAGCGCAGCAGGTCGAACGGCTTGTGCGCCCGCCCGGTGCTGGCAAGGTCATGGCTGTCGGAACGGGGGGCAAGGTCCATGGCGACTCCGCGATGGGGTACCTTTGAAGGTTATAGCCCAGAGTTGGGGAAACGGCCCTGATCAGCGCCCATCACCTCCACCACCCAGTCGATGAACACCCGCAACCGCGCGCCCACATGCCGATTCGGCGGATAAGCGACATACAACGGCATCGACTCCAACTGCCAATCTTCGAGCACCCGCACCAGCGCGACAATGGCCAGGGGTGGACGGGAGAGGTAGTCCGGCAGCCCCAAAAGCAGAAGAGCACACGCCTGAAACC